>NZ_JCAFUR010000006.1:0-259684 GCF_059371575.1 Stenotrophomonas sp. YJH_SMC_4 | reverse complement strand
TCGGGGGGTCTGAACGAAGAGCAGTCGACTGACAGTCGACTCTACAACGCAGCGTTCGACGTGCCGGTGGACTTCCCGAAGGTGGCGCTGCGCTGAGATCTGGCCTGGCCCGGGTGGCAGTGGTCGCCCGGGCCGGTCTGATTGGAGCCGACCGGGTAGAGTCGACTGTCAGTCGACTATCGCGCGCAGCGCGGGGTTTTCGGGGGGGCTGAACGAAGAGCAGTCGACTGACAGTCGACTCTACCCAGTCGACGACTACCCAGTCGACGCTAAATGTCGTCTGCCTGCAGCCGTTCGGGATGGGTATACACATTGAACCCGCTTTCCCGCGCGAACCCGACCAGGCACAGGCCGGCGCTGCGGGCCAGGTCGATCGCCAGCGCGGTCGGCGCCGAAACCGCCGCCAGCACGCTGGCTCCCGCACGCGCTGCCTTGCTCACCATTTCGTAGCTGGCGCGGCTGGAAATCACCAGCAACCCACCGTCGATGGCGTGCTCGTTGTGATGCAGGGCGCCGATCAGCTTGTCCAGTGCATTGTGGCGACCCACGTCCTCGCGTACCCAACCGATGCGCCCACTGGCGTCGGCCCAGGCCGCGGCGTGGATCGAACCGCTTGCCGCATTCATCGGCTGGTGCTGCGCCAAGGTCGCCACCGCCCGCTGCAGGGCGGTGGCGGAATAGCTGCGGCGTTCGCGGATCTGCGGCAGCGGTCGCAGCACTTCTTCCAGCTGGCGCGTGCCGCACAGGCCGCAGCCACCACGGCCGGGCAGCAGGCGCCCATTGGCGGGGTCCAGGTCGGCACCGGGTGCCTCCTCGGCCACGGTCATCTGCAGTTCGATGCCTTCCAGCTGTGGGCGGATGTCGATCGACAGTAGCTGCGAGGGCGTAGCAATCAGTCCCTCGCTGAGCGAGAACCCAAGCGCAAAGTCCTCCAGGTCGCAGGGCGTGGCCATCATCACCGCGAAGGCGGCGTCGTTGTAACGCAGCGCCACCGGCACTTCCTCGGCCACCACGTCGACCAGGGGCTGTCGCCCCTCGCTGCGCCAGCGCTGCAACGGGCGCTGGGCCGTGCCGGCAGGCGGGGTGTGCGGTGGGGTCGAATCAGGCATGCAGCGCGTCCGGACAAGGGAGATACGCAGGTGGTGGACCACCCACGCCATCGAGAATAGCGCAGTGGCCATGCGCTGACGCAGGTGTAACCGTTGTCATGGCAGGCTGCGCTGAAAACAGCGCGCACCCACTGGCGAAGCCGTGCAGGCCGTGTTTGACTGTGGGGCTGGCTGTGCGTCCGAAAGCGCCGCCGGACCGCGTTGTGCCCATTGTTGCCGCGTTCCTTCCGTCAGGTTCCCGAACATGTCCGAGCAGAAGCCGCCGCGTTACAAGCCCTACAACCAGCCCGCCGGTGGTTGGGGTGCCGCCGGAGCCACCGCCAAGGTGTTGCTGCAGCAGAGTGTGATCGGCAAGGGGTCGAAGGCGTTGCTGGCGATGAACCAGCCCGGTGGCTTCAAGTGCCCCAGCTGCGCGTTCCCCGATGCCGACGAACGCAAGAAGCTGGAGTTCTGCGAGAACGGCGCGAAGGCACTGGCCTGGGAAGCCACCCAGTTCCGTGCCGGTCGTGAGCTGTTCGCCCGGCATACCGTTACCGAGCTGATGGCGCAGACCGACTACTGGCTGGAGATGCAGGGCCGGTTGACCGAGCCGATGCGCTACGACGCGGCCACCGATCACTACGTGCCGTGCAGCTGGGACGATGCCTTCGCACTGATCGGCCGCCACCTGCAGGCGCTGGACAGCCCGCACCAGGCCGAGTTCTATACCTCCGGACGCACGCCCAACGAAGCGGCGTTCCTGTATTCGATCTTCGTGCGCGAGTTCGGCACCAATAATTTTCCGGACTGCTCGAACATGTGCCACGAGCCGACCAGCCGCGGCCTGCCGCCGGCCATCGGGGTGGGCAAGGGCACCATCGTGCTGCAGGATTTCGAGCACGCCGAGGCGATCTTCGTGATCGGCCAGAACACCGGCACCAATTCACCGCGGATGATGAGCAACCTGGTCGAGGCGCGCAAACGCGGCATTCCGATCGTGGCGGTCAACCCGATGCCCGAGCGCGCGCTGATCCGCTTCGCCGAGCCGCAGGACATGGTGCAGATGGCCACGTTCGGTTCGACCGAGATCACCAGCGAGTTCGTGCACATCCGCATCGGCGGCGACCTGGCCCTGATCAAGGGCATGATGAAGGTGATGTTCGAGCGCGAGGCGCAGGGTGAGCGTGTGCTCGACCATGCATTCCTCGCCGAACACACGGTGGGCCTGGAGGCGCTGCGCGAAGACGTGATGGCGCAGGACTGGGACCAGATCGTGCAGGTGTCCGGCATTTCGCAGGCGCAGATCCGTCGCTGTGCGGAGATCTACATCCGCTCCAACGCCACCGTGATCTGCTACGGCATGGGGCTGACCCAGCACCAGTACGGCTCGCGCCTGCTGCAGCAGGTCGCCAACCTGCTGTTGCTGCGTGGCAATTTCGGCAAGCCCGGTGCGGGTATCGGGCCGATCCGTGGCCATTCCAATGTGCAGGGTGACCGCACCGTCGGCATCGACGAGAAGCCCAAGCCGGCCTATCTCGACCGCGTGCAGCAGGTGTTCGGTTTCGACCCGCCGCGCGAACATGGCCACCATGTGGTCGAATCCATCGAGGCGATGCTGGAGGGCAGTGCCAGGGTGTTCATCGGCCTGGGTGGCAACTTCATCCATGCGGTGCCCGATACGCCGCGCGTACGAGGCAATGCGTGGCCTGGACCTGACCGTGGGGATCGCCACCAAGCTCAACCGTGGGCACCTGGTTCATGGCCGCGATGCGCTGATCCTGCCGGTGGTGGCGCGCTCGGAGCGCATCGTCACGCCGGCCGGCGAGCAGTTCGTCACCATCGAAGACGCGATGTCCAATGTGACCGCCTCGCGCGGCGTGCTCGAACCGGTCAGCGCCGATGTGTTGCCCGAGGTCGAAATCGTCTGCCGCATGGCGCTGGCCACACTGCCCGACAGCAGGGTTGACTGGGCCGGCTGCATGCACGACTACGCACCCATCCGCGAGCTGATTGCTGCGGTGTATCCGGAGATCTACACCGGCTTCAACGAGCGCATCCGGCAGCCACACGGTTTCCATCTGGACATTCCGCCGCGCCGCCGGGTGTGGCCCACGCCGAATGGCAAGGCCAACATCCTGGTGATGCCCGGCCTGGACGTGGACGACCCCGTACATGACCCGGACATGCTGCGGTTGGCCACGGTGCGCTCGCACGATCAGTACAACACCACCATCTACAGCTACAACGACCGCTACCGCGGCGTGTACAACGATCGCATGGTGCTGTTCATGAACATCGAGGACCGGCTGGCGCGCGGGCTGGACAAGGAGGCGCGGGTCAGCCTGGAGACGATCAGCGGTGATGGCGTGCAGCGGCGCATCGAGGGCCTGACCGTACTGGACTACCCGATGCCGCGCGGCGCGCTGGCCGGCTACTACCCCGAACTGAACCCGTTGTTGCCGCTGGACTACTACGACCGCCTCAGCGGCACGCCGGCGGCCAAGTCGATCCCGGTGCGGATGCGGGCGATGGCGGCGGTCGCCTAGCAGTGGATGAATCCAGTCCTATGGGCCTTCGGCATGTGGGTTGGGTTCATCCAGAGCAAAGGAACAACGGAAATAGTTGGCCGTATCCCGCCAAGCGCCAACGATCGGTTCCTGGATCTGCGCCAGCAGTTCACGGGCCTTGACGGGATCATTGGCCTGGCAGGCGAAGTACGCGAATGATTGCAGGTTCCATGGCGAGGGATAACGTGACAGCACGTCTTCGAAGCCGCGTTTCATGGTCGGCCAGTTCACTTTCGACGCGGTGAACAAACGGTCCTCGTACTCTCGCTGCGAGGCGACCCAGTAGATACGGGCGTACAGCATGTATTGGTCCTGCGGTGGGGCCGCAGCCATGACCCTGCGTGCATAGGCTTCCAGGCCAGCCGGATCGCCGCCCCACTTCGGAGCGAAATAGCGCACGGCAGCAAAGTAGAGCGGGAAGTAGCCCGGATAGCGCGCGATGCCTTCGTCATGCAATGCGAAGAAGCGGTCTGCATCCCAACTCTGTTCGATCGCCCGGTGTTCCATCGACTCGTACCAGTACGGGTCCGTGCTGGCGATGTCCTTGTATTTCAGCAGGTAGTCAACGGCCTGCTGCTGCAGCGCCTTGAACGGTGCCCAGTCCTCTTCCTTCACCGTATTTGCATAGCCGGGGCCGCGGATGCTCCAGCCTTGGCGGCTGAGCATCTCAGCCATGGCCAGGCGCGCCGACGGCGACCTGGGGTAGCGCGAGATCCACGCCTGCACGAGCTTCTCGCGACCCTGCCAGTAGGCCGGGTCACGGTTGCTCATGCTGAAGGCATAGCCGATGCCTACGTAGTACGCCGAAAGCTTCCAGACACCACTGCTGAAGTAGCGATCCGTATCCCGGTAACGACTGGCGAGTTGCTCCAGTCTGGCGAAATCCTGCTTCTCCAGCAGTTGCTGTGCCTGCCGAGAGACTTCAGCGCGTTCGCTTGCTTCATCTTCGCTTGGTTTTTCGGCGTGCGTGATGGTCGCGCACGACAACAGCAGCACCACAAGCAGTGTTCGCATGAATCCATTCATGAGGGAAACTCCGTGTCGGGGACAGGGGCAGGGGCGTGGCAATGCAGGGTGGCACGATTGCCATCTCGCCATAGCAAGGGGCGTCGCGCAAGTCGGCCGCGTGGTTGTCAAGCTGTCAGGGTCGTTGCCAGCCCACTGAGGGTGCCTGCATCGGCTATCATCGGCGTGTGAACCTGCCTGGCCTGCTGCTGCGATGGATGTTGCTTGTTGCCCTGGTGCTGAATGCACCGGCGCTGGCACTCGCTGCGTCTTCGTACAGCGGATCGGCCAATCAGGATCACTGCGCTGCACCGCACGCGGCCGCGATGGCGGCAGCCGGCTGCTGCGATGATACGGCCCCGGCGGCCTGCCAGAGTGGTGAGTGTGAATGCCCGCCCGCCTGCCTTGGCATGCTGGCCACGTTGAGCGGAACGCCAGCCTCGCCGTGGCGCGAGGCGCCTGTAGCCGCCCGTTCCCAGCAACGCGCATCGCCGCCGATGCCGGACCCGTTGCGGCCCCCCATCGCGTGATTTCCTGCAGGCCTCACGCGCCTGCCGTAGCTGCTCGACTTCTTCTCGACTCTGCCCGCGCCTTCGATGCGCGGGCGGCGGGCTACGTTGCCCGCCTCTGCAAAGGAATCACTCAATGAACCGTACTCTCTCCCTCGGCCTGCTGCTGGGCACTGTGTTGGCTACGACCGCCTGTGCACGTGCCGCCGAAGAATCCGCCGCCGCACCGGTCGCCAGCGCGGCACCGGTGACACCGATCCAGGCCAGCCCGGCCAAGGTCGATCCGGCCTTGCCGGTGGCCATCGTGCACAAGACCGCCAGCTGCGGTTGCTGTGGCATCTGGGTCGACCACCTGAAGGCCGCCGGCTTCCAGGTCGATGTGCGCGACACCGATGACATGAATCCAATCAAGGTCCGCCTGGGTGTGCCGGTCGGCAAGGCGTCCTGCCATACCGCCGAGATCGGCGGTTACGTGGTCGAGGGTCACATCCCGGCCGAGGACATCAAGCGCCTGCTGGCCGAACGCCCGGCCGCGCGCGGGCTGGTGCTGCCCGGCATGCCGGCCGGTTCGCCGGGCATGGAAATGCCGGACGGATACGTGCAGCCGTACACCGTCGAGCTGGTGCGCACCGACGGCAGCACCGAGCCGTTTGCCCAGCACGGGCAAGGTGGCTGACAGCCAGTGGTGGTGCCGGTCGGTCTGACCGGCACCTTTCCTCGCGGCCGACTTGCTCTTTACAGAGTCGAGCCGTGCTCGACTGCTCTGCGGCTCCGTCGAGCAAGCTCGACGCTTCGGAATCAGCGGGTCCCGGCCGTTTCCCTGGCCAACTGCGCGTCGAACTTCTTCTCGGCCGCATCCGCGTAGGCGTTGCAGGTCAGTGCCTCGGCGCTGGCCTTGCTGCCGACGGCGTAGTTCCAGTTGCTGGCGCCCGGATGCGGGGTGAGCAGCAGATCGCAGGGCAGCGCCCGTACCGTTGCGAAGCTGCGCTTGTAGTCCTCGATCAGGCGCGGATAACGGGGATTGCCCTTCAGCTGGTAACCCGGTGCACTCAGGCTGTCGGCGTAGGCGATGCGCACCGGCTTCCCATCGCGGGTGTCGGTCCAGGTCCAGGCGGTGCTGCCCGGGGTGTGCCCCGGCATGAAGTGCGCGGTGAATGCGATGCCGCCCACCGTGACCACTTCGCCGTCCATGATGATGCGGTCGGCGCTGGCCGGCGGATAGGTGATGCCGTCGCCAAAGTGCAGGTCGTTGCTGCCGCCGCGCGCCAGCAGCACCGCCGTTTCTGCATTGGCCGCCACATGCGCGCCGGTGCGACGCTTGAGCTCGGCGACCGGGCCGGCGTGGTCGGCATGCGCATGGCTGAGCAGGATCAATCGCAGGTCCTGCGGGGCCACGCCGCGCAGCTTCATGTTGTCCAGCAGGTGACCGGCCATCTGTGGCATGCCGCCATCCAGCAGTACTGCGCCCTCGGCGGTCTGCACCAGCAGCGCGGTCAGGTCCTCGGTGCCGATCTGCCAGGTGTGGTCGGCAACCTGCAGCGGCGCCATCGGCTGCAGCCAGGACGCATCCACGGTATAGGCCCGCAGTTGTGGCAGCGGTGCCTCGGCGGCGCTGGCGTGGGCGGCCGGAAGAGCGACGGCCAGGGCGAAGGCGAGCAGGGTAAAACGCATGATCCACGTCCGCTTGAAGGAGGCCCAGAAACTAGCATGGGCCTCCTTCATCGCGTCTCGCATAGATTTCATGGCTCCCATAAGGACGCCATGGATCAGTACCGGTACTGCCATCCCAGCGTCAGCACCCGGCCGCGGCCGGAGAAATAGCTCGGGTTCGACGGCGTGGTCTGCGAGTAGTAGCTGATGTACTGCCTGTCCGCCAGGTTCTGCACGCCCAGCGTGAAGGCATGCTTGTCCAGCGTATAGCGCGCGACCAGATCCACGGTGGTGTAACCCTTGAACTCGGCCACCCGCGCGCCACGCAGGTCGAAGTCGCGGTCGAAGGCATGACTGGCCTGCAGGCGGGTGCTCAGCTGCGGCGTCCAGCTCTGTTCCCAGAACGCAGTCAGCCGGTTCGGCGCGATGTTCACACCAGCCAGGTCGCTGTCGAGGCGACCGTCGACGTCGGCGTCGTAGCGGCCGTTGGCGCGTGCGTAGCCGAGGCCGAGGCGGCTGTCGCCCAGCCGCAGGCGCAGGTTGCTTTCAAAGCCTTCCACGCGGGTGGCCTGGCGCTGTACCGCATAGGCATCGATGCCCGGATCGTAGATCAGTACCGAGCCGAGCCTGGATTCGGAGGTGTAGTAGGCAATGTCACCGCTGAAGCGGCCATCGTCGTACTCCAGTCCGATCTCGCGGTTGTCCGACACCACCGGTGACAGGTCGATGAGGCTGTCCACGCGCTGGCCGTCGCGGTTGATCGCGCGCAGCACGCGGCCGACGTCGGCCACGGTGTAGCCTTCCGAGTACGAGGCATAGGCGTTGAGGCGATCGTTGATGTACCAGACCGCGCCGAAGTTGGGCAGGGTCTCGCTCATGGTCGGCTTGCCACCGGCCACCTTGCGTGCGCCGTAACGGGGCAGGGTGGTGTAGTCGCCTACTTCCAGCTCGCCCTTTTCGTAGCGCAGGCCGCCGGACAGCATCAGGTGATCGGTCGGCCACCAGTGCAGCTGCAGCAGCGGTGACAGGCTCTGGTAGGTGGTCTGCGGCACCCAGTTCATGCCACTGGCCAGCAGCACCTGGTGGGTGCGGTCGCGCAGGCCGTCCAGGCCCAGGGTCACGTCCAGCGAGGTGTCGGCGATGCGGCTCCAGCTCTGGGTCAGCTTGAAGCCGCGCTTGTCCGATTCGTTCTGGGTCTGGTCCCAGGCGGCATTGGCGCCGGTGTTGCCCCAAGGATCCCATTGGCTGGCACCGTAGCGGCCTTCGAAATCGACCGCGAAGGCCTGCGCCTGGAAACGGCCGCCGAGCAGGTCGGCGGCGCTGTAGTCCACCGTCAGCGAACGCGAGCGGTTCATCGGCGGATCGAGCGGCGTATCGCCCGGGACCGAAATGGTCGGGCGACCGGTCCGGTAGTCACCGTTGATGGCCAGGTAGTTGTCCAGCCCGCGCAGTTCATAGCGGTTGGCCATGACCTGCAGGCGGTGGCCGTCGGCAATGTTCCAGCCCAGCTTGGCGAATACGTTCGATGAGGTCGAGTCCATCAGCTCGCCCTGCGCGTTGGTGCCGATCGATCGGCCCTCGCCGTCGTGGTACAGGCCCTGCTTCTCATAGGCCAGGCCGGCGACCAGGTCGAACTGCTCGCCGCGCACGCCCACCAGGGCCGAGCCGCGCTGGCCATTGTCGTCGTGGCGGCTGGGCAGGGCAGCGCTGTAGCTGACGCTGGTGTCGAGCAGGAACGCGCCCGGCTCACTGGGCGCACTGCGGGTGATGATGTTGACGATGCCGCCGGTACCGCCGATGCCCTGTAGCGCGTTGGCACCGTGGATGACCTCGATGCGTTCGATCATCGCCGGGTCGATGGTGTGCGAATCACGCGAGCCATCTCGCAGTGGCGTGGACTGCGGCACGCCGTCGACCATGTACAGGATGCCGCGGCCGCGCATGGTTTCGCCGTAGTTGGACATCTTCTCGCGCGCCGGGGCAAACGCCGGGATCTGCGACGACAGCACCCGCGACACATCCGAGCCCAATGCCAGCTGCTGGGCGATGTCCTCGCGGGTCAGCACCGTGATGGTATTGGGCATGGCGGTCTCGCCCTGCGGCATGCGCGCGGTCGAGGCCGAGACCGTGACGCGGGCCAGCGACGTCGTCGAGGCGGATGACGGCGCCGATGATGCGGCCCGGGCCGGGATGCGCGGCTTCGCCGGCGCTGGCGCGGCACTCACCACGAACACCCCTGGCGAACGTTCCTGCATCGCCAGGCCTTGGCCTGCCAGCAGCCGCTGCAGGGCCTCACGCGGGGTGTAGCGGCCATCAACAGCCGGGGCGCTGCGGCCGCTCACGCTGTCGGCGGCGAACAGCAGCTGGATGCCACTCTGCCGCGCCAGCGCAGTGAGCGAGGCCTGCAACGGGCCGGCCGGCAGGTGCAGCTCGACGGGCGCGGATGCAGCGGTCTGCGCCGTGGCGGGCAGGGCCGCACAGAGGCAGGCAGCGAGCAGGGTGGGGGCCAGCCGGCGCAGGGCGGCTGGCGGAACAGGGCGGGTCATGCGGGGGTCCTTCGGAAGGGTTCAAGCACTTGCCGGATGGGACGGCGCGCAACCCACCCTCGGTGTGGCATTCAATCGCGGGCGCGCAGATGCAGGCTGCCATCGGAAGCGGTGTGCACCTGTACCGGCAGGATCTCGGGCAGCAGCGCGAGTACAGTCTCGGCGCGGTCGGCATCGAAGACGCCTGACACCTGCAGCGGCCCCAGTACCGGGTCGTCCAGCACGATGGGACGGTCGTGATAGCGCTGCAGGATGCGCAGCACCTCGGCCAACGGCATGCGGTCGAATTGCAGCCGTCCACGGGTCCAGTCGGCTCGATCCGGGTCCACCGCTTCCGGCGGAGACAACGATCCTGGCTGGGCCAGCACGCGCTGCCCCGGCTTCAGGCGCTGCTCTGCGCCCCCGCCATCCACACGCACGCCCACCTCGCCGCGCCACAGGGTTACCTCGCTGAGGCTACCCTGCCGGTCAACGTCGAACACCGTGCCATAGTTGCGCACATGCACCGCCCCGGCCTCGACCTCGAACGGGCGCCAGGTCGAGTGCTGCACCTGGAAACGGGCCTGGCCCTGCACCAGCACCACCTGCCGCGAGCGGATGTGCCTGCGAACCTGCAGATGGGTACCGGCGTCGAGCAGCAGATGGCTGCCATCGGGCAGGCGGATGCCGCGGCGTTCGCCCACCGCGCTCCGATAGTCGTGCACCTGCCATGCCGGGTCGGCAATGAACACGCCCGTGGCCGTGATCAGCAGCAGCGGCAGGACGATCTTCGCCGCACGCCCACCGCGACGACGCTGCAACGCATCCGCGCTGGGCATGGGGAAGCGTTCCTTCAGGGCATCGCGATGCTGGTCCAGCACCTGGTCGATGGTTGCGGGTTGGACCGGCGGTTGCGGTGGGGACGGCGGCGGTTGTGGGCTCATCGCAGGCCAGCCGACCGTTGGCAATCGGCCATGGCCAGGCGCAGGTGGCGCTCCACCGCCTTCTGGCCGATACCCATGCGGCGGGCAACCTCAGCCTGTGGCAGTTCGTGGATCTTGTGCAGGATGAAGACCTGCTGGCGGCGGCAGGGCATGCGTTCGATGGTGGCGCCCAGTCGTTGCAGTGCCTGCTGTCCCTGCGCCTGCTGCTCAGGCCCGGGGCGCGGGCAGGCGTCATCGGGCAGCTCGGCACGCGCTTCCACCCAGTGCCGGCGCAGATCCTCGGCGCGGCAGCGATCCACCGCCGTATCGTGCGCGATCCGCCGCAGCAGCGCGATGGGTTGCCGTGCATCGTAGGCGGCCGGGCGTTCCAGCAGGCGCACGCAGACATCGTGCACCACCTCACGAGCCAACCCCGGCGAGCGGAAACGGCGGCGCAGGTACTCCACCAGTTCCTCGTAATGGCGCACCAGCGAGGACATCAGCGGCAGCGCGGGAGGGGGTGGGGAAGGCAGCTGGGACATCCGGACCGGAAGCAAGGGCAAGGGGCGCGCGCGGGGGAGGGCATCCCTGCGCGATGACGCAATACTAATGGGAACCGTTCGCGTTTGCCATGTGGGGCGCGGGTCGGGGATTGTTCGTCGGAACTGGAAAGTGAAACCACGATCATCGTCTGGAGCGCAGAATCGGCCGCGGCTAGCCTGCAAGCAGGCTCAAGGAGATGGACCATGCACGTGCTTCTGGTGATGGTGGGTGGGGTGTTGTTGTTGGGGGTATTCCTGCTCTTCGGGCGGCTGTGGAGCGTAGGCCAGTCACAGCTGCCCACGGCGCTGCTCGCGTTCATCGCCACCTGGCTGCTGGTGACGCTGGCCAACATGTGGGTGGGCGTGAGCAAGGCCGGTTACGCCGTGCGGGAAGAACTGCCGATCCTGCTGCTGGTGTTCGCGCTGCCGGCCCTGCTGGCTGGACTGCTGTACTGGCGCCTGGCGCGCTGAAGGACGGCCATGAGCACACGACTGAGACCGCCTGCCCTGCGCCAGCGCGATGGCGACCACGCCCGCGTGACTTACGAAGAGCTGTTCTTTGATCTGGTCTACGTCTTTGCGGTTACCCAGCTCAGCCACCATCTGCTGCATCACCTGGACCTGGTCGGGGTGATGCAGACGCTGGTGCTGTGGTTCGCGGTCTGGCTGGGCTGGCAGTACGCCTGCTGGGTCAGCAACTGGTTCGATCCCGAGGCGCCACGCATCCGCAGCCTGCTGTTCGTCACCATGTTGCTGGCGCTGTTGATGTCCTCGTCCATTCCCGAGGCCTTCGCTGAACGCGCCTGGGTCTTCGCGGGGGCGTACGCCACCATGCAGGTCGGGCGCACGGTGTTCGTGCTGCTGGAGGTCGGTCGCAGCCATCCGTTGGCGCCCAATTTCCGACGCATGCTGGCGTGGGTGAGCGTGTCGGCCTGCTTCTGGCTGGCGGGCGCCGCCGCCGAGGGCAATCTGCGTCTGGCGTTGTGGGCGGTGGCGGTGGCCTGCGAATACATTTCGCCGATGTTCGGTTTCGCGTTTCCTGGCCTGGGCCGGTCGCACACCCGCGAGTGGACCATCGAAGGCGGGCACCTGGCCGAGCGTTGCCAGCTGTTCGTCATCGTCGCACTCGGCGAGACGCTGCTGGCTACCGGTGGCGTGCTCAGCGAGGTCGAGCAGTGGAGTGCTGCGGTGGTGTCTGCGGTGCTGGCCACCTTGGCCGGCACCATCGCCATGTGGTGGTTGTATTTCGGCATCTCCAGCCGCGATGCCACCGCGGCGATCACCCATTCCGAGGACCCCGGGCGGATGGGGGCCAACTTCCACTACGTGCATGCGCTGCTGATCGCCGGCATCATCGCCACCGCGGTGGGCAACGACCTGGTGATGGATCACCCGGAAGCGGCGGTGACGCCGGTATATACAACGGTGCTGGTCGCCGGGCCGTTGATCTACCTGCTTGGCAGCGCCCTCTACAAGCGCGTTGTGTACGGGCGCGCCCCGTATTCGCATCTGTTCGGTGCCGTGGCGCTGGTCGTGTTGGACGTGGTCTTGCCGCACACCCATCTGCTGGCCGCCGGTTGGCTGACCAGTGCGGTGCTGCTGGCCGTGGGCTTGATGGATACGCGGTTGAAGCGTCGCCTGAAGTGGGCGTGATCCGTTGCGCCGCTGCCGTACTTGCGCGGGCGGGCAATGGGAGTAGCGTGGGCAGTGGGTGCTGTGGGAACCGGGAGTGGCGCAGCATGCAGAACGTTCCGCAGTGGCTGGTCTGGGCCGGCCTGTCAGCCTGTTTCGCCGCGCTGACCGCGCTGTTCGCCAAGGTGGGCGTCAAAGGCGTCGACTCGGATCTGGCCATGGCCATCCGCACCCTGGTGGTGGCGGCGGTGATCCTGCCGCTGGTGGTGGTCACCGGCAAGTGGTCCAATCCGTTGCTGCTGCCCGGGCGCACGCAGCTGTTCCTGGTGCTGTCGGCGCTGGCCACGGGTGCGTCATGGCTGTTCTACTTCCGCGCGCTGCAGAGTGGCGAGCTGGCCAAGGTGGCAGTGGTCGACAAATTCAGCGTGGTGCTGGTGATCGTGCTCGCCTATCTGTTGCTGGGTGAACGTCCGACCCTGCGGGAATGGAGCGGCATCGGCCTGGTGCTGGCCGGGGTGATCGTACTGGCGACGAAGAAGTAGCAGCGTTCAAACCCATCGACGAGGGAGAGCAGGATGCAGGGCGAAGCGCGCGGTACCTTTGAAGTGAACCTGCTGCCGATCAGTGGCAACGACGGCCCGATCGGGGTGATGTCGATCGACAAGGTCTTCCATGGTGACCTGCAGGGCAGCAGTGTCGGCCAGATGCTGGCCTTCCGCAGCCCGGTGCAGGGCTCGGCCGGCTACGTGGCGATGGAGCGGGTGACGGCCACGCTGGCCGGGCGCCACGGTGGGTTCACCCTGCAGCACAACGGCTTGATGACCCGTGGCACGCCGCAGCTGAGCGTGGTGGTGGTACCCGATTCCGGCAGCGACGGGCTGCTCGGCCTGGCCGGCACGCTGGAGATCACCATCAGCGAGGGCCGCCATGACTATCGGTTGCTCTACAGCCTTCCGGAAGAACCCTAGCGGAGTTCCGCTGCCATCGTCGCGAGCCGGGCGACGGTGTTGAGGTTGCGCGCCGTGCCCTGTGCCGCGCCGGGAATGCGCAGGCGCGAGTCGGCCATGCCGGCGCCGTAGTGGATGAAGATCTCGCGCGTGCCGAGTGCGAGCTGTTCGTCGCGCCGGCCGGTCACGCCGTCCAGCGGGTCGGCGGGCAGGCTGCCGTCGAGGAACAGGGCGACCACACGGTTGCCGGCCGCCTGCGCAAACGGATTGCGTGCCACCACGCCGGCAATCTCGTTGGCCGAGCGCACCAGCACGCCCACCGGCTTGCCGGCATAGGCCTGGAGCCGCTGGCCGAGGGCCTGGCGCACGCCTGTTTCGTCGAGCGAGCTGCGCAACACCACGTTGCCGCTGGCGATGTACGTGCGGACATCGGCGAAGCCTGCGTCCTCACACATCGCCACCAGTTCGCGCATCGGCAGCTTGCCGGTGCCGCCGACGTTGACCGCGCGCAGCAAGGCGACGTGGACGTTCATGGCGTCCCCGCCTGCAGGCGGTCATACATGCGTACCAGGTCAACCAGGGTGCGCGCGCCCATCTTGCGCATCACCTGCGCGCGGCGCACCTTCACCGTGATCTCGCTGACCCCGAGGTCGCTGGCAATCTGCTTGTTGAGCCGGCCGCGTACCACGCCATCGACCACCTCGCGCTCGCCGGCATTGAGGGTGTCCCAGCGTAGCTGCAGCGCGCCGAGTGCCTCGCCGTCGCGGCGGCGCTGGCGGTCGATCTCGATGCCCTTGTGGATGGCATCGAGCAGCTCCTGGTCACGGAAGGGCTTGGTCAGGAACTCGATGGCACCGTCCTTGATCGCGTTGACGCCCATGGCGATGTCGCCGTGGCCGGTGATGAATACCACCGGCAGCTGCAGGCCGAGGCTGCCCATCGTGCGATGGAACTCCAGCCCACTCTGGCCGGGCATGCGCACGTCCAGCACCAGGCACGCTGGCGCGTCTTCCAGGTCGTGTTCGAGGAAGGCCTGGGTGGAGGTGAAGGCCCGCACCTGCAGGCCCATCGAGGCCAGCAGGTCTTCCAGTGCGGCGCGCACCGACGGGTCGTCGTCGACCACGTAGACGATGGGCGCTGGGTCGATGGCTGGGGCAGCGGGCTTACGCATGTTGAACGTCCGAGGCGATGGGCAGGTCGAACACGAAGCAGGCACCGCCGCCTGCCGGTCGTTCGGCGCGGATCTGGCCGTCATTGGCTTCGATCATCGAACGGCTCAGGCTGAGGCCCAGTCCCAGCCCATGTGACTTGGTGGTCCAGAACGCATCGAATACACGCTCGGGATGATCGGCGGGCAGGCCCACGCCCCGGTCGCGCACGCTGAGACTGACCTGCTGGCCGTCACGCCGGGTCAGTAGTGACAGGCGACGGTCGGCTGCGGGTATGGCTTCCATTGCATCCACTGCATTGAGGATCAGGTTGCCGATCACCTGCTGCACCTGCACGCGGTCGGCGTGTACCGGCGGCAGGTCGGCGTCCAGCAGCAGCGCCACCGCCACGCCGTGCTGGTCCAGCTCGCTGCGCGACAGCGCCAGCATTTCCTCCACCGCCTGATTCAGGTCGAAGGCGCGTCGTTCCGGTGCCGCGCCCTGGGTCAGGCCGCGGATGCGGGCGATCACGTCACCGGCGCGGTGCGCGTCTGCCAGGATGCGGGCCACGGTCTGCCGGGCCTTGTCCACGTTCGGCGGGTCCTGTGCGAGCCAGCGCTGGCAGGCTTCGGCGCTGCTGGCGATGGCCGCCAGCGGCTGGTTCACTTCATGGGCGATGGAGGTGGTGAGCTCGCCCACGGTGGAGGCGCGCGCCACCCGCAACAGGCGGCCCTGTGCTTCCTGCACGGCGGCCTTGGCCGCTTCCATGTTCAGGGCGAGATAGGTGGTGATGCCGATCACCAGCATGCCGATCACCGAATTGACCAGGCCGATGCGGTAGGTGCCGAAGCGGGTCAGGAAGAAGCTCAGCCCGGTGAGTGCGATGCAGGCGATGGCCAGGGTGATGAGCCCGCGCGCACCCAGCACGCGCGACGCCGCGAGGATGACCGCTGCGTAGAAGCAGGCAGCGGCAACCGCGTAATCGGTGACGGTGTCGATCAGGAAGATCGCCGCCATCACGACGATCAGGGCCAGCAGCACCAGCGGGCGGCGGGGCGACAGCGATGGCATCGGGGAAGCTCCCTGGCGTGGGGGAAAAGGATAGCAAAGCCGGCATTGGTGGATGCCGACCTGGGTCGGCGTGCTCTTGTGTGGTGGGTGCCGACCGTTGGTCGGCACAGGCCAGAACGATGCCTGGTAGTGCCGGCCGCTGGCCGGCAACTGTACGGTGCTTCGGAGATCACGAGGTTGCCGGCCAGCGGCCGGACTACCGCAGGGATGGACACGGTCTCTGAAGGTTCTGTGCCGACCAACG
Organism: Stenotrophomonas sp. YJH_SMC_4; assembly: GCF_059371575.1. Taxonomy (NCBI): domain Bacteria; kingdom Pseudomonadati; phylum Pseudomonadota; class Gammaproteobacteria; order Lysobacterales; family Lysobacteraceae; genus Stenotrophomonas; species Stenotrophomonas sp. YJH_SMC_4. Next base: position 243,833 of record NZ_JCAFUR010000006.1, on the reverse strand, counting down.
GTCGGCACCCACCAAAGCGATGCACGGTGCGTCCGGGGATCATGGGGTTGCCGGCCAGCGGCCGGCACTACTCCTCCAGGCTGGCGTTCCAGAAGCCCTGCAGCACACCGGGCGTGGTCGCCAGGGTGGCCAGCACGGCATCGAGCTCACCGGCATCCACGGTGGTGGCATACAGCACCGCTTCGATCTCCACGTCGCGCTCGCCGAACGGGCGCTGGTCCACCGCGCGCACCGGGTAATGCGCCTGCTCAAGCAGCAGCAACAGCTGGTCCAGCACCTCGGCTTGCTGCTCGCGCTGGCAGACCACATTGATCGCATAGGTCGCCTCGCTGAACGCTTCCGGCAGCGGCTGCCGCTGGATGCGGTTCACCACCGGCCGCAGCAGGGTATTGGCGGCCAGCACGAACACCGCTGCCAACACCGCCTCCGGCAGCAGCTTGATGCCGGCACAGGCGCCCACCGCCGCCGATCCCCACAGGGTGGCGGCGGTGTTCAGGCCGGACACCTGCGCGCCGTCCTTCATGATCGCGCCGGCGCCGAGGAAGCCGACGCCGGAGATCACATAGGCCACCACATGCAGCGGTGACGGCGGGCCGCCGTACAGGTCATGGAAGCGCACGGCCAGATCGACGAACACCGCCGCACCCACCGCCACCAGCGTGTTGGTACGCAGACCGGCGGTGCGTTGGCGCAGCTGCCGCTCCAGGCCAATGACCGTGCCCAGCACGAACGCCACCGACAGGCTGATCAGCGAACTCAGGGTTGCGCCGGCGTTGAACGCCGGCAGGTTCGGATTGATGTCCATTGTGATTCTCCCTGGACAAGGCGGCGGGCGCTTACTGCCAGCCGTAGCGACGGATGTAGAACTTCTTCAGCGCGGTGGTCAGCACCGCATAACCGAACAGGATCGCCACCAGGAACGGCCAGTAGCCAGCCGGAAGCGCCTGCAGCTTGAAGTAGCCGGCCAGCGGGCTCATCGGCAGGGCCACGCCAATGGTCATGATCAGGCCGGTCATCAGCAGCAGTGGCGGCGCGGCGATGCTCTGCAGGAACGGCACCTTCGGCGTACGGATCATGTGCACGATCAGGGTCTGGGTCAGCAGTCCGACCACGAACCAGCCGGACTGGAACAGGCCCTGGTCGGCTGGCGTGCGTGCATCGAACACGTACCACATCAGCGCGAAGCAACTCAGGTCGAAGATCGAGCTGATCGGCCCGAAGAACACCATGAAGCGGCCGATGTCCGCCGGATTCCATTTCAGTGGCTTGCGCACCAGCTCCTCGTCAACGTTGTCGAACGGGATGGCGATCTGCGAGATGTCGTACAGCAGATTCTGCACCAGCAGCTGCAGCGGCAGCATCGGCAGGAACGGCAGGAAGGCCGAGGCCACCAGCACCGAGAACACATTGCCGAAGTTGGAGCTGGCGGTCATGCGGATGTACTTCAGCATGTTGTTGAACGTGCGCCGGCCCTCGATGACACCTTCCTCCAGCACCATCAGGTTCTTTTCCAGCAGGATGATGTCGGCGGCCTCCTTGGCGATGTCCACCGCACTGTCCACGCTGATGCCGATGTCGGCCGCGCGCAGCGCCGGTGCATCGTTGATGCCGTCGCCGAGGAAGCCGACCACCTTGCCCTGTGCGCGCAGCTCGCGCACCAGGCGCTCCTTGTGCAGCGGCGTCAGCCGGGCGAATACGCGGTGGTGGTGCAGGGCGCGTGAGAGTGCACCGTCATCCATGCGCTCGATCTGCGGGCCGGTCAGTATGGTGTCGGCGTCCAGCCCCACCTGTGCGCAGACGCGGGCGGTCACCAGTTCGTTGTCACCGGTGAAGACCTTGACCTCCACGCCATGCGCGGCCAGCGCCTGCAGCGCCTGCGCTGCCGATTCCTTGGGCGGGTCCAGGAAGGCCACGTAGCCGACCAGGGTCAGGTCGCACTCGTCGGCCTGAGAATAGGTGGTCTGGCTGGCAGCGGTCTCCTTCATCGCCACCGCCACCACGCGCAGACCCTGCTCGTTCAGTTCCTCGGTGGTCTGCCGCACGCGGGCCAAGCGGTGCTCGTCCAGTGGCATGTCCTGGCCGTTCTCGCGAACGGTACTGCACACCGCCAGCATTTCTTCCACCGCGCCCTTGCAGATCAGCTCGTGGTGGTCCTCGCGCTCGGACACCACCACCGACATGCGGCGGCGCTCGAAGTCGAACGGAATCTCGTCCACCTTGTGGTAGTCCTGCGACAGCCGCAGCGAACTCTGCAGCTCCACGTGCTCCAGCACCGCGCGATCCAGGAGGTTGATCAGCCCGGTCTGGAAGTGGCTGTTGAGATAGGCGAACTTCAGTACGTCTTCCGAATCGTGGCCGAACACATCGGTGTGGCGCTCCAGCGCGATCCTGTCCTGGGTGAGCGTGCCGGTCTTGTCGGTGCACAGCACTTCCATGGCGCCGAAGTTCTGGATCGCATCCAGGCGCTTGACGATCACCTTGCGCCGCGACAGCAGCACCGCACCCTTGGCCAGGGTGGAGGTGACGATCATCGGCAGCATCTCCGGCGTCAGGCCCACCGCCACCGACAGCGCGAACAGGAACGCCTCGGTCCAGTCACCCTTGGTCCAGCCGTTGATCAGCAGCACGAACGGCACCATCACCAGCGCGAAGCGGATCAGCAGCCAGCTGACACTGTTGACGCCGGCCTGGAATGCGGTCGGCGCACGGTCGGTGGCGGTGCTGCGCTGGGCCAACGTGCCGAAGTAGGTGCGGTTGCCGGTGGCCAGCACCACGGCGGTGGCCGTTCCGGACACCACATTGGTGCCCATGAACAGCAGGTTGTGCTGTTCCAGCAGGCCGGCCAGGCCGTCGCCCGGGTGCGCGAACTTCTCTACCGGCAGCGATTCGCCGGTCATCGCGGCCTGGGCGACGAACAGGTCCTTGGCGGTCAGCACGCGGCAATCGGCCGGAATCATGTCGCCTGCCGACAGCACGATGTGGTCGCCGGGCACCAGCTCACGGATCGGCAGGTCCAGCAGGCGCGCCGGACGGCGGCTGTGCAGGTGCGCACCGAAGTACTGGTCAGCCACATCGGCGGCTTCGGTACCCGGATTGCGGCGCAGCACGCGTGCGGTATTACCGACCAGTGCCTTCAGTCGTTCGGCGGCACGGTTCGAACGCCCCTCCTGCACGAAGCGGATCAGCGTGGACAGCAGCACCATCGCACCGATCACCACGGTGGCCTTGATGTCCTCGGTCAGCCAGGACACTGCCGCCAGCACGGTCAGCAGCAGATTGAACGGATTGCGGTAGCACTGCCACAGGTGCCGCCACCACGGCAGCGGCTTTTCGTGATCCACCTCGTTGGGGCCGAGCGTGGCCAGCCGCTCCTCGGCTTCATGCGGGCTGAGGCCATCGGCATGCGAATCCAGCGTGGCCAGCAGCTCGGCTTCCTCCTGCTGGGCGAGGGTGACCAGGCCGGTGGTGAGCGCGAACGGCGCTGCTTCGGCGCTGCCCGGGCCGAATCCGGCTTCGGGCATCGCACGGCGGCGGAACAGGTTGCCTGCGCGACGGCTGCGCAGGAAGGCATTGAACCAGGCGTTGAGCAGGCTCATGGGACTCTCCTCGAATGTCAGAGCCGGCCGCGGCCGGAACACGAACGGAACGGTTGGAACAGGTCAGGCGTGGCGCATCGCCAGCACCGCCGGCGACCACGGCTGCATGTGCAGGCGCTGGCTGCCGCCGATGCACAGCGGCTTCATCGCATCGCGCAGGGGATAGGGCAGATGACGCAGCACGGTGATGCGCTCGCTGATCGGCAGCAGCGACAGCGCATCGGCCACCACGCGCGGCGAACCGAGCGACAGCGAACGGGCGAACATCACGGGGCCGTGTTGCAACAGTTGGCTGCGCAGGCCGGCAACATCGCGCTCGCCGATCAGGCGGCGCAGGGTGATGTAGAGGATCTTGTAGGACATGGGGGCGATCTCCAGGCAAGCGGCGCCTGGCGGTCCCCCGTCACTCAGGCAGGCAGGGACCGGCGGGCAGGCGCCAGGAACAGGCGGATTGCGGGCATCGGGGGCGCGGTGCGCCCGGCAGGGTCGGGGTCCATCTGCGTCTCCATGAGGGGAGGGGGCCAGCCAGGGTTGCCCTGGCCAACGGCGCTATTGTCCGCCCCTGAATGGGACAGGCCTAGAGGCCCGTGGGTTAGCCCGGCTATACCTTGGTATAGCCGGGTACCCGTAGCGCCAATCGAGGGTTCAGCGATGGATCAATGCGAAGCGCTGGTCTGCTTGCATACGTCGTACTCGCCACGGGTCAGCATCTTGTCACGGTCGGTATCGCAGGCGTGCAGCCGTTCCGCCCAGTCCGGCGCAACGGCATCCACCTCTGCCAGCGTGACGATGCCGTCCTTGTCCTTGTCCAGCGACTCATACGGCGGTATCAGCTTCACTTCGGTGACGTCCTCGGCGGCGGTGGCCTTGCTTGCTTCCTGGGTCTTGGAACACGCGCCCAGCAGCAGGCCGATGGTAATGACAAGGACAGCAGGAACGTAGCGAATACCGGTCATGACAGGCTCCAGAAGTGGGGACGCGGGCCACGGTTGTGGATGGCCACGGCCGGATATTCGGCCCGGATCTGTAAGCGAGCTGCGAAGAACCAACCCGGTCGCCAGATAGCGGTGGGCCAACGTTCACCCGCACGCCCCATGCGTGTACCGGCCGCACCTGACGAAATTGTCAGGCAGGCGACAGCAAGGCGCCGGAGGCCAGCCGGGAGGATGGCATCAGGCCCGCGCAGCCCCCGCGCCGGCACCGGTATGGATCCCTGTGATGCGAATTCCCTTCCTGTCCGCACGAATGCGTCGCCGCCACCTTGTCCTGGGCGTGTTGCTGCTGGTGGTGTTGTCGCTGGTGATGCTGTTCCAGGGTGTGTCGCGCAGCGACGCGCAACCGGCCAATGCGCCGCCGCCGGTACCGGTGGTGACCGGCCGTGTCGAGCAGCGCGACGTGGCCCATTGGCGCAGCGGCGTAGGCACGGTGCAGTCGCTGCAGAGCACCGTGCTGCGGCCGCAGGTCGATGGCGTTCTGACCGAGGTGCTGTTCGAGGAGGGCCAGAAGGTGCGCAAGGGCCAGTTGCTGGCCCGTATCGATGATCGCGCGATCCGTGCCGACCTGGGTGGCGCACAGGCTGCGGTGGTTCGCGACCGTGCCACGCTGGATGCCGCGCGCTCGGACCTGGCGCGGCTGCAGCACCTGTCTACCGACCAGCTGGTTTCGCGGCAGATGCTGGAGCAGCAGGCGGCCACGGTACAGCAGTTGCAGGCCACCGGGCGTGGCAACCAGTCGGCGGTGGATGCCGCACAGGTGCAGCTGTCGTACACCCGTATCCTGGCGCCGATGGATGGCCGCATCGGCCTGCGCCAGGTGGACCCCGGCAACCTGGTGCGTGCCACCGATACGCAGGGACTGGTGACGGTGCAGCAGACCGACCCGATCTCGGTGGTGTTCGCGCTGCCGCAGGACGCGTTGCCGCAGCTGCGGCAGGCACTGGCTGCCGGCGACGTGGCGGTGCAGGCGCTGGACCGCGATGGTGGCCAGCGCCTCGCCGAAGGCACGCTTCAGGTGATCGACAATCAGATCGACGAGACCTCCGGCACGGTGCGGTTGCGTGCCCGCTTCGCCAATGCCGACGACCGGCTGTGGCCCGGGCAGCTGGTCAGCGTGCGGGTACGCATCGGCCAGACCACGGACGCACTGGTGGTGGACGCTGCCGCAATCCAGCGCGGTGTCGAGGGCAGCTTCGTCTACCGCGTAGTGGGAGATGGGAGCGTCGAGGTGCTACCGGTCACCGTGGGTGAAGCCGAGGACGGGCAGGTGGCCATACAGGGCGAGCTGCGGGTGGGTGATGTGATCGTGCGCGATGGCCAGTCGCGCCTGCGCCCGGGTGTGGTCGTCACTGAAGCCGGCGCACCGGTTGCCAGGGCCGGGGCCGCACCATGAGCACCCGCGTTTCGCTGTCCAGCTGGTTCGTCCGGCATCCGGTGGCCACCACGCTGCTGACGCTGGCGGTGATACTGCTCGGCGTGGCTGCGTTGCCACGGTTGCCGGTGGCACCTCTGCCTGAAGCGGAATTCCCGACCATCCGCGTCAATGCCAGCCTGCCCGGCGCCAGCGCCGAGACCATGGCGTCGGCGGTGGCTACGCCACTGGAAACGCAGCTGACCGGCGTGCCCGGCATCATCGAGATGACCTCCACCAGCGCGCTCGGCAGCACCTCGATCACGCTGCAGTTCGATCTGGAAAAGAACATCGATACCGCCGCACAGGAAGTACAGGCGGCAATCAATGCGGCGGCCGGGCGCCTGCCCAGCGACCTGCCGAACCTGCCGACCTGGCGCAAGGTCAACCCGGCCGACAGCCCGATCCTGGTGCTCAGCGTGGTCTCGGCACAGATGTCGATGACCGAGCTGAGCGACCTGGCCGAGAGCCGCCTGGCGCGTTCGATCAGCCAGATCAGTGGCGTGTCCGAGGTCAATATCGTCGGCCAGCAGCGCCCGGCCATCCGCATCCAGGCCCAGCCGGAGCGGCTGGCAGCGATGGGCATGACCCTGTCCGACCTGCGCGGCGTGGCCCAGAACGCCAGCCTCAACCAGGCCAAGGGCGCGCTGATGGGCGAACAGCGCACGTCCACCTTCGAGGCCAACGACCAGCTGTTCGATGCCCAGGACTACCGTCAGCTGGTGGTCGCCTACCGGCAGGGTTCACCGGTCACGCTGGGCGATATCGCGCAAGTGGTCGACGGTGCCGAGAACGCCTATGTGCAGGCGTGGCCGAACGGGCAACCGGGCGTGGGCCTGATCATCAGCCGGCAGCCGGGCGCGAACATCGTTCGCACCACCGATGCGGTGCTGGCGGCCTTGCCGGAGCTGCGCGCCAACCTGCCGGCCAGCGTCGATGTGGAAGTGCTCAACGACCGCACGCGCACCATCCGCGCGTCGCTGCACGAGGTGGAGGTCACCCTGGTGCTGACCATCGTGCTGGTGGTGCTGGTGATGGGGCTGTTCCTGCGCCAGCTCTCGGCCACGCTCATCGTCGGTGCGGTGCTGGTCGTTGCGCTGGTCGCCACGTTCGCGGCGATGTATGTGGCCGGCTTCAGTCTCAACAACCTCACCCTGGTCGCGCAGGTGGTGGCGGTCGGCTTCGTGGTGGACGACGCCATCGTGGTGGTGGAGAACATCCACCGCCATCGCGAGGCCGGTTTGGGGCCCGTGGAAGCGGCACTGAAGGGTGCCGAGGAAATCGGCTTCACCGTGGTGTCGATCAGCCTGTCGCTGATCGCGGCGTTCATCCCGTTGCTGTTCATGGGCGGCGTGGTCGGGCGCCTGTTCGCGGAGTTCGCGATGACCATCACGGTCGCGATCCTGATCTCCATCGTGGCCTCGCTGACGCTGGCGCCGATGATGGCTGCGCACCTGATGAAGCGCATGCCGGCCCATCGCGACGGCCAGGACACGCTGGCCGGGCGCCTGCTGGCCGGCTACGACCGCAGCCTGCAGTGGGCGCTGGGCCACCAGCGGCTGATGCTGGTCGGGTTCGGTGCGACGGTGGCGGTAGCGGTGGCCTCGTACGTGGTGGTCCCGAAGGGCTTCTTCCCGCTGCAGGACACGGCCTTCGTGTTCGCCACCACCGAAGCGGCACAGGACATCGGTTTCGAGGAGATGGTGGCCAAGCACCAGCAGCTGGCGAAGATCGCCGCCGAGGATCCTGCGTTGCAGGCCTACAACCATGCGGTGGGCGCCACCGGTGGCAGCCAGACCCTGTCCAATGGCCGCTTCTGGTTCATCCTGAAGGACCGTGGCGACCGCGACGTGGATGTGCACGGCTTCATCGACCGGCTGCGCGCGAAGATGGCCAGCGTGCCGGGCATCACCGTGTACATGCGGGCCGCGCAGGACATCAACCTGGGCGCGGGGCCGGCGCGTACGCAGTACCAGTACGCACTGCGCGGCCAGGACAGCAGGGAGCTGTCACGCTGGGCCGAGCAGCTGACCGAACGCCTGCGCGGGCTGCCGCAGCTGCGCGACGTGTCCAACGACCAGCAGGTCGGCGCCAGCGTTACCCGGTTGCAGATCGATCGCACCGCTGCGGCGCGCTTCGGCTTGACCGCCAACGATATCGACCAGGTGCTCTACGATGCGTTCGGCCAGCGCCAGATCAACGAGTTCCAGACCGAGACCAACCAGTACCGGGTGATCCTGGAGATCGCGCCCGGCCTGCTTGGCCAGGTCGATGCGCTGTCCTACTTCCACCTGCGTTCGCCGCTGACCGGGCAGATGGTGCCGCTGTCGGCGGTGGCCCAGGTGCAGCCGCCGGGCAACGGGCCGCTGTCGATCAGCCACAACGGCATGCTGCCGGCGGTGAACCTGTCGTTCAACCTGGCGCCGGGCGTTTCGCTGGGTGAGGCGGTTACCCTGGTCGAGCAGGCACAGGCGCATATCGGCATGCCCGACAGCATCAACGGGCGCTTCCAGGGCACCGCACAGGCGTTCCAGGAATCGCTGGCCAGCCAGCCATTGCTCATTCTGGCCGCGCTGCTGGCCGTCTACATCATCCTCGGCGTGCTGTACGAGAGCTTCGTGCACCCGCTCACCATCCTGTCCACGCTGCCGTCGGCCGGTATCGGTGCCGTGCTGATGCTGTGGCTGTGGGGGCTGGATTTCTCGATCATGGCGTTGATCGGCATCGTGCTGCTGATCGGTATCGTCAAGAAGAACGGCATCCTGATGGTCGACTTCGCGCTGGATGCCCAGCGCAACCGCGGGTTGACCCCGCTGCAGGCCATCCACGAGGCCTGCCTGACCCGCTTCCGCCCGATCATGATGACTACGTTGGCGGCGCTGCTGGGTGCCATTCCGCTGATGATCGGCTTCGGCACCGGCTCGGAGCTGCGCCAGCCGCTGGGTGTGGCGGTGGTGGGTGGCCTGCTGATCAGCCAGTTGCTGACCCTGTACAGTACCCCGGTGATCTACCTGGCCCTGGACCGGCTGTTCCTGCAGCGCCGACGCGAACGCAGGGCGGCCGCCGGTGCCGCGCTGACGGAGCCCGGATGAAACTGCTGATCGTCGAGGATGAGAGCAAGACCGCACACTATCTGCGCACCGGCCTGGGCGAGCAGGGCTGGGCGGTCGACCTGGCCGCCGACGGCGTGACCGGCCTGCACCTTGCCCGCGAGTTCGACTACGACGTGATCGTGCTGGACGTGATGCTGCCCGGCATGGACGGCTTCAACGTGCTGCGCGAACTGCGCCGCAGCAAGCAGACCCCGGTGATCATGCTGACCGCGCGCGACCGCGTGGATGACCGCGTGCACGGACTGGGGCAGGGTGCCGATGACTACCTGGTCAAGCCGTTCTCGTTCATCGAGCTGCTGGCGCGCCTGCAGGCGCTGGTCCGGCGCGGTCGCCAGCAGGAGCCGACCGAACTTCAGGTGGGCGACCTGCAGGTCAACCTGCTGGCGCGCCGCGCCTATCGTGACGGTACGCGACTGGACCTGACCGGCAAGGAATTCGCGCTGCTGGCCCTGCTTGCGCAGCGGCGCGGGCAGATCCTGTCCAAGACAGTGATCGCCGCGCAGGTCTGGGACATCAATTTCGACAGCAACACCAACGTAGTGGAAGTGGCGATCAAGCGCCTGCGCAGCAAGCTTGACGGCCCGTACCCCAGCAAGCTGCTGCATACGGTGCGCGGCATGGGCTACGTGCTGGAAGTGCGCGATGACGAGGGTGACGGTCGATGAGGTGGTCGATCGCCCAGCGCCTGTCGGCGATGTTCGCGCTGGCCGCGCTGCTGGTATTCGCCCTGCTGGGCATCGGCGTGTATGGCGTGCTGGAACGGCAGGTGGTGCGTTACCAGCACGCCGAGCTGCAGACCAAGCTGCACGCGGTCAGCGGCAGTGTGGCGATGTGCGATACCCGCGAGCGCTGGAGCAAGGTGCGCGACAAGGTCGGCAACCTGATTTCCGGCGACCGCGACACGCTGGTCTGGGCCTGGAGTGACGACCCCACCTTCCGCATCGGTGGTGAACGCCCACAGGTGCAGCCACCGAATGGCAACGACAGCGGCATGGGCACGTTGCAGCGCGAGGGCCAGCATCCGCTGCGTACGCTCTATGAGCGCGTGCCCGGCAAGGGCGTGCGGCCGGCGGTGGACCTGTGGATCGGTATCGACTCCGAACCGTACACGCATGCCTTGCAGCGCTTCGCCGTGGCGCTGTGGGTTGCCGGTGGGCTGGGCGTGCTGCTGGTGGCCGGCCTCGGCTACTGGATTGCGCGCCTGGGACTGGCACCGTTGCGCGCGCTTTCGGACGAGGCGCGCTCGCTCAGTCCACAGCGGTTGTCACAGCGGCTCGGCACACAGGCGCTGCCGGCAGAGCTGGGGCACCTGACGCATGCCTTCAATGGTGCATTGGATCGCCTCGAGGCCGCCTACACGCGGCTGGATGCGTTCAACGCAGACGTGGCGCATGAGCTGCGCACGCCGCTGGCCAACCTGATGGGGCAGACCCAGGTGGCCCTGTCACGGCCGCGCGACAACGCGCAGCTGCAGGACGTGATGCAGTCCAACCTGGAAGAGCTGGAGCGGCTGCGCGCCATCGTCAACGACATGCTGTTCCTGTCGCGGGCCGGGCAGGGCGACATCGCGATGGAAACCCGGCCGGTGGCGCTGGCCGGCGAAGTGGCCGCCGCCGGGGACTTCCTGGAGTTCCTGTTCGAGGAAGCCGGGCTGACCCTGCGCATCGAAGGTGATGCGACCGCCAGCATCGATCCATCGCTGTTCCGGCGTGCCCTGACCAACCTGCTGCACAACGCCGTGCAGCATGCGCGGCCCGGCACCGAGGTGCGGGTGCAGCTGCAGGCCGAAGGCAAGGGCGCGCGCATTGCGGTGTTGAACGAAGGCGATGGCATCGCCGCCGGGCACCTGCCGCTGTTGTTCGAGCGTTTCTACCGGGTTGACCAGGCCCGCGAGTACCGGGGCGAACGCCACCACGGCCTGGGCCTGTCGATCGTCAAGGCCATCGCCGTGCTGCATGGTGGCGATGTGTTCGTGGCCAGCCGCGACGGGCTGACCACGGTGGGGTTCACGGTGGCGTGTTGACGCTGCGGATCAGGTGCCGTTGCCGAACCGGTCGGCAAACGCATCCGTGGCGCGCACGAGCGCATCGACCGTGGCCGGCTCGTTGGCGCTGTGGCCGGAGGTCACCATCTCCAGGCGCGCTTCCGGCCACGCCTTGGCCAGGTCCCACGCGCTGCGCGGCGGACAGATGATGTCGTAGCGCCCCTGCACGATCACGCCGGGCAGGTGGCGGATGCGATCGATGTTGCGCAGCAGCTGGTCGGGTTCCAGAAAGATGCCGTTGCGGAAGTAGTGCGCTTCGATGCGGGCCTTTGCCAGCGTGTCCAGCGGATCATCGGTGGATTGCGCATCCACATCGTGCTGCAGAGTGGCCGCATTGTCTTCCCAGCCCAGCCAGGCCTGTGCGGCTTCGATGCGGGTCGCTTCATCCGGGCCATCCATGCGCGTCCAGTAGGCCGCGATCATGTCGCCACGCTCGGCTTCCGGGATATAAGCCTCGTAGCGGTCCCAGCGCTCCGGGAAGATCCAGCGCGCACCGCCATCGGCCTCGGCGAACCAGCGGTTCTCGATCTCACGGCCGAGGAACACGCCACGCACGATCAGGCCGGTGGCGCGTTCGGGATGTGCCTGCGCGTAGGCCAGCGACAGCGTGGAGCCCCACGAGCCGCCATAGACCAGCCAGCGCTCGATGCCCAGGTGCTCACGCACCTTTTCGATGTCCGCCACCAGGTCCTGCGTGGTGTTGTCGCGCAGCTCGCCGAACGGCGTGGAGCGGCCGCTGCCGCGCTGGTCGATCAACACGATGCGGTAGCGCGCCGGGTCGAAGAAGCGCCGATGGGTCGGCGAGATACCGGCGCCCGGGCCACCGTGCAGGTACACCACCGGAATGCCCTCCGGCGTGCCGCACTCTTCGATATGCAGCGTGTGCAGATCGCTCACCGGCAGGGTGAATTCGCGGTAGGGATCGATGGCCGGGTACAGGGTGCGCATGACGGGTGTCTCACAAGCAGGGGCGGCCAGCATAGCGCCGCCACCGGCGGCTTGCAGCAGCGGGCTCCTGCGCGGCGCTGGAAATGCGCTGGCCGATGCGCATAAGCTTCCGCGATGCAAGCGACCACCACCGGGACGTCCACGTTCAACCTCACCCTCGGCAGCGGCGCGCGCGAGCTGCTGAAGTGGATCGCGCTGCTGGCCATGACCGGCGACCACGTGGCCAAGGTGGTCTTCGGGGGCTACGTGCCGGTGGTCAGCGAACTGGGGCGTATCGCCTTCCCGCTGTTCGCGCTGGTGATGGCCTGCAACCTGGCCCAGCCGGGCGCCGACCTGCGCAAATCGATCCGCCGGCTGGCGCTATGGGGGCTGATTGCGCAGCCATTGCACGCACTGGCGTTCGGTTCCTGGCTGCCGCTCAACATCCTGCTCACCTTCACCTTGGCAGTGGTGGCCGTGCATGCGTTTGCGAACAATCGGCCTGTGCTGCTGTTGCTGGCTGCCGGCGTGCTGCCGATGTTCGTGGACTACCAGTGGGCCGGTGTTGGCGCTGTGCTGCTGGCCTGGATCGCGTTCCGGCATCGGGCGTGGTGGCTGTTGCTGGTTGGGCTTGCAGCGGTGTGCGGGGTCAACCACAACGGCTGGGCACTGCTGGCTGTTCCGGTGGTCGTGCTGGCGACGCGGGTGCCGTGGCGACTGCCGCGCTGGCGCTGGGTGTTCTATGGGTACTACGTGGGGCATCTGGCGGTGCTGGCGGTGGTGGCGCGCGTGCTTTCGTGATCAGTGCGTGCGTGGTCGTGCCTTGTGTCGGTAGATCCACGCCAGGCGTGGATGCGTTTGGCGGATCACCATGGAACCCAGCCAGGCATGGCCTGGCTCTACAGTTTCCGGCAGATCCACGCCATGCGTGGATCCCGTTGACAGTTTGTCGCCCGGCTCAGAAGTCCATCGTCGCAGAGAGCAACACCGTCCTCGGTGCACCCAGCGCCAGGCTTGAAAGCAACGGCATGCCCCAGTACGCCTTGTTGGTCACGTTGTTCACGCTGGCGCGCAGCGCAAGCGGTCGACCCGCCACGGTGGTGCTGTAGCGCGCCCCGACATCGAACAACGTACGCCCCGGCACCGACAGACTATTGTCGGCACTGATGTACTGCTTCGACATCGCCGTGGCATTGCCGGTCAAGGTGAGGCCCTGCAAGGTCGGCACATCCCATTCCATGCCCAGCTTGGCCTGCCGCTGCGCCACGGCGGTGGCTATGCGTCCTTCATTCACGCCGCCGGCCGTGCGGGTCAGCTTCGGCTGCACATAGGCCACGCCACCGAGCAGGCGCACGCCGTCCATCGGTGCGCCGAAGAAGCCCCATTCCACCCCGCGGTTACGTTGTTCGCTACCAAGCGAGAAGATGTTCGTGATCGGATCGGTGTAGCTGCTCGGTCGCTTGATCTCGTACACGCTGAAGGTGTGCGCGAAGCTGCCCAGGTCCAGCTTCAGGCCCAGCTCCTTCTGCTTGGTGCGGAACGGTGCGAACACATCGCCGGCGTTGGCTGCGGTCATCGGCGCGGTAGCACCCTGGCTGAGGCCTTCGACGTAGTTGGTGTAGAGGGAGAGCGTGTCGGTGGCCTTCACCAGCAATGCAGCCGCAGGGGTGGTCGCGCTCTTGTCGTAGCGCGAGGTGCGCGCACTGGTAGCGACGCTGAAGGTCTCGCTGACCACCTGCTGGCGACGCACACCCAGCGTCAACTGCACGCGGTCATCGGAGAAGGACAGGGTGTTGGCGAAGCCGAGGCTGTCCAGCGTCAGCTCGGTATGCGAGATGTGCGGTGCCATGAACGGCGCGGCCGGGCCCCACACCGGGTTGTACAGATTGGTGGTCCAGTCCCAGCCGGGCACGCTGCGCCGGCCGTAGTCGTTCTGGGTGTGCTGGTAATGGGTCACATTGGCGGCCCACTGGTGGCCGACGCTGCCGGTGTGGAAGGAACCGCGCAGGCCGGCATCTCCGGACTGCTTCTTGATGTCGAAGGCGAGCTGGCCGATCACCGTGGTGAAGTCGCCAGCCGGATTGAGGATCTGCGCGCTGATCGAACCGTTGTAGCGGTAGTCGGTCTTGCTGGTGCCGTAGGCGAGGTAGGCCATCAGGCTATCGTTGATATCCAGCTCGCCGCGCAGCATCGCGCCCTTGTCCTGGCTGTCCACGTAGGCCCAGTCCGGGTTGATCAGCGTATCGCCACGCGGTGGCCGCGGAATGGCCACGCCCGGTGCGAGGCCGACGCCACGTGCCGGGCCGTCCACGCGATCGTCGGCGCTGTACAGATCCGCCGACACCCGCGCACGTTCGCCGCGCCAGTCCAGTGCCAGCGAACCGAGCTGTACCTTCTTGCTCTGCTTGCCGACTACGCCGTCACCATCACGGTAGGCACCGTTGAAGCGGATGCCGAACTGCTTGTCGGCGCCCAGACGACGGCCCATATCCACGTGGGTGCCGAACTGCGCGTCGGAGGCGAAGTTGGCACTGACCCGCAGCAGCGGTTGCTCGCTTGCGCGCTTGGGCACCAGGTTGACGCTGCCACCGACCGAGCCGCCCGGCGGCATGCCGTTGAGCAGCGCAGACGGTCCCTTCAGCACCTCGATGCGCTCGAACATTTCCGGCGAGGTGCGGTAGTAGGGCGCCATGCCGCTGAGGCCATTGAACGTGGTGTCGCTGGTGTTGGAGGCGAAGCCGCGGATCGCGTAGTTCTCACTCCAGGCACCGGTGACGCCATTGCTGAACACCGTGGGGTCGGTGGCGGCGATGACGTCGGTCAGGTCCTTGGCCTGGCGATCACGGATGAAGGACTCGGTGTAGCTGACCGTACTGAACGGCGTGTCCATGAAGTCCTTGTCACCGAGCAGGCCGACGCGGCTGCCGGCAGCCACTTGCCCGCCCGCATAGTCTGCAGTGACCCGGCGCTGTTCCTGCACCTGCACCGAGGGCAGGGTGGACGGTGCAGTGTCGGCCAGGGCGGCAAACGAGGCCAGCAGCCCTAACGCCAAGGCGGACACCCGATAACGCAGGGGCATGCCCGGCGGATGCATCAGGCCGGAGGATGCGGCCGCAGCGCGAAGCTGCGCAGAAGTGAAGTTGTAAACGGTCATGCCAGAGTCCTGTGAATCGCAGGCGCGAGCGCGCCTGGCGCGCTGCCGACGGCAAGCACGGGGGTAGGGCGCAGCGCCGGGTTGTTGGCTGGGTGGGGACCTGGCGGGAAGTGAGCCATGGGCTCGACTACGGGCAGCGTGCTGGACGCCTTCCGAATTAGTTGGGTAAGTTAAACTAAATCAATCGAAGCGGACAAGAGGGTCCCTTTACTGGCACCCTCAGCAGGGTATGGACGCGCACCGTAAGAGCAGGCACCGTATGAGCACGCACCCCGATCCAACGGCGCCGAGCCGTG
Source organism: Stenotrophomonas sp. YJH_SMC_4 (assembly GCF_059371575.1). Lineage (NCBI taxonomy): Bacteria > Pseudomonadati > Pseudomonadota > Gammaproteobacteria > Lysobacterales > Lysobacteraceae > Stenotrophomonas > Stenotrophomonas sp. YJH_SMC_4. Next base: position 228,297 of record NZ_JCAFUR010000006.1, on the reverse strand, counting down.
GCCGCCCGCCCACCATCACCCCGGAGCGCCTGGCCGACATCGGCATCCGTCTGGGCCTGCCCAACCTGACCATGGCCAACGTGGCCGCCGAACTGGCGGTGACCCAGGCAGCGCTGTACAAGCGCGTAGCCAACCTGGAGGCGTTGAAGCGCCTGGTGGCGGAGGCGGTGTTCCAGCGCTGGCAGATTCCTCGCGCGTCGGTCGACGCACCGGGTGGGCTGGAGGCCTACCTGATGGGGTTCGTGCAGTCACTGTGCGAAGTGGTGAAGGCGCATCCCGGGCTACCGCCCTACCTGCTGCGGCGCACGGTGGCGACCGCGCCGATGCTGGAAAAGATCGCATCGCACCAGGCGCACGTGGCCGAGGTGTTCGGCCTGCCGGTGGACAAGGCGCGCTGGCTGCTGGCCACGATCGCGTTCTACTGCATCGCCGGCGCCGACACGATCTACGCGATTGCGGACGACGAGGAGGGGCAGGTGATCACCGAGTTCAAGCAGGGCATGCGGGCGTTGGTGATCGGTTCGCTGGAGGTATCGCGGCTTCGGTAGATCCACGCCATGAGTGGATGATCGTGGCCGTTCACCATGACGCCAGCCAGGCATGGCCTGGCTCTACTGGACGGATCGCGTAGTGTCGAGAATACAATGCGGCTATGCCTGCCACGCCCACTCTCGATGATCTTCGCCGCTACGCGGTGGCGCGCACCCTGTTCAAGCCGACCACGCTGCTGACCGCGATCCGGCGGCTGGGCTTCGTGCAGGCCGACCCGATCCGGGCACCCGCTCGCGCGCAGGACCTGACCCTGCGCCACCGGGTGAAGGACTACCGGGCCGGTGACCTGGAGCGCCGCTACACGCGTCTGCCGGTGGAAGAGGATTGTCTGGTGAACTACGGCTTCCTGCCGCGCGAGCATCTGGCACTGATGCACCCGCGTGTCTCCAAACGCGAGTGGGACGCCGAGACCCATCGCCGTGCGGCCGACGTGCTGGCCTTCGTGCGCGAGCGTGGCAGCGTGCACCCGCGCGAGGTTGACCAGGCGTTCGCGCATGGGCGGGTGACCAACTACTGGGGCGGCACCAGCAATGCCAGTACCCATCTGCTGGACGGCATGCACTACCGCGGCCTGCTGCGCGTGCAACGGCGCGATAGCGGTACGCGCATCTACGCGGTGGCCGATCATGCCGAGCCCGATTCCAGCGAACAGGCGCAGATCGAACGTGCTGCCGCCCTGATCGATCTGGTGGTGCGCAAGTACGCACCGCTGCCTTCGGCCAGCCTGACCTATCTGGTGCGCCTGCTGGGCCATGGCGCTCCGCACCTGGCCGAGCAGACCCGCAAGGCATTGGCACTGGCCAAGCAGCAGCTGGCCAGCTGCACGTTGGAGGGCACCACCTGGTACTGGCCGGCGGACGAAAATCCGCGCTCGCGCCGCCATGCGCCGGACGAACAGGTGCGCCTGCTGGCGCCGTTCGATCCGGTGGTGTGGGACCGCCGCCGTTTCGAGTTGCTGTGGGATTGGGTGTACAAGTTCGAGGCGTACACGCCTGCACCGAAGCGCCAGTATGGCTACTACGCACTGCCGGTGTTGTGGCACGACCAGGTGGTGGGCTGGGCCAACCTGAGCATGCGCGAAGGTGAGTTGGTGTCGAACGTGGGCTATGCCGGCAAGTCGCTGGCCCGCGACAAGGTATTTCGTGGCGCGCTGGACGACGAGCTGCAGCGCATGGCGGAGTTCCTGTAGCGCCGAGCGGCGCATGGGTACCCATCGCGCCCGGTAGCCGCCAACCTTGGTTGGCGCGGGCTCCCGCCGGTGCCCACCAAGGTGGGCATCTACCGGTCAAGCGGCGTCCTTGTGGTCCGCATCGTCCATGCCGGGGCTGACTCGCCGGCCGATGTCCTTCAGCCGCGCGAGCTGATCCACCATCGACGGTGCATCGTCCAGGCTGCCGGCGAAGGTCCACAGATAGGTCATCACCGCATAGACGTGACCGGGGGTTACGCCATGGGTGGTGGCAAGGCGGCCGATGGTCAGTGCGAACAATGCCGCGGCAGCCAGGCCGATCACCACATAGGCGCCGGCTTCGCGGTCGGACAGCAGGATGCGCAGGCGCGACAGCGTGGTGTAGTGACGGCGCAGCACCGAGGGACTGACCCGGTCCACCAGTCGGATCTCCTGTTCCAGGCGGTTGTTCAGTCGGCCGTGCAGCTGCTCGTTGCGGCGTGCGAACGAGGGCAGCACCAGCAGGGCGCCGAGCAGGGTGACCAGGCCAGCGGCACCGACCATCGGCTCGATCGCCAGCAGCATGGCCACCGCACCTAACATCGATGCCAGCGCGGTGGCGATGATCGGCACGTGCTTCTCAAAGAAGTCGACGAACTCGCGGGCCAGAACGACGCGGGCCGCCGAAGTGGAGGTCGCCTGGCCCAGGCGGCGCTGCGCCTGCACCACGCTCACTGCCAGATCGGCATAGATGCGGGTGAACGTCCGGGTATCGACCGCGCGGCGGGCGGCACCGACCAACCAGAACAGCAGCACCACGCCGGCGTAGGAGATGGCATGGCCGATGTTGCCGCTGATGATCGCGTCTACCGCGAAGCCGGCGAACAGCGGATAGGCCAGCAGCAGTGCGTTCTCCAGTGTGACCAGCGAGAACGTGCCGGTGAGCTGCCAGGGGTAGGTGCGCAGGATGGCCTTCAGGGTGGCGGCCGCATTCTGCTGGCCGATGCTGCCGGCGGCGGCCGCTGGATCATGGAGGTGTTTCATGGAATGCCTGGGTGGGTCGGGGGTAGAGTCGACTGTTGGTCGACTGCTCTTTGCGAACTGCTGGAAGAACCCGCGCTTGCGCGCGCAAGTCGACTGACAGTCGACGCCACCCAGGCAGTTCCGGCATTTCGGGCTTTCCAGGGCAGCGATGGCCCTCAACGACGCGCGTGCACCGGCCAGCGGATCTCGAACGCGCTACCACCGCGTTCGGTCGCCCTGCATCGCGCCGTTCCGTGATGGGCCACGGCAATCGCGCGCACCACCGCCAGGCCAAGCCCGGAACCACCACTCTGCCGCGAGCGCGAGACATCGGTGCGCTGGAAGGCTTCGAAAATGCTGTCGCGAAGGTCGTCCGGCACACCGGGACCACCATCCTCAACGGTCACGGTGCAATGGCCTTCGGCCAGCGTGACGCGAACCCGGAGGGGGCAGGGGATGGCATGGCGTCGTGCATTCTCCAGCAGCGCCAGCACCGCCTGGCGGATGCGTGCCGGATCGCAGTCGGCCAGCGAAGGCCGCGCGTCCAATGTCACCGAGAATCCACTCTCGGTCAGCGCCTCGGACATCGCTTCGACCACCGCCGCCACCTGCACGCTGACATCGCTGCGCTGCAGGCGCAGATCCAGGTGACCGCTTTCGGCAAGGCTGACCACGCGCAGGTCTTCGATGATGCGGGTCAGGCCCTCCAGCTGGGTGAGCATGCTGTTGAACTGCTCCGGCCCGGGCTCGAACACGCCTTCAGCGATGCCCTGCAGGCGGCCGCGCAGGATGGTCATCGGCGTGCGCAGTTCGTGTGCGATCGCTGCATTCCAGAACACGCGGTTCTCGGACATCCGGCTGAGCCGCTCGGCCATGGAGTTGAAGTCGCTGACCAGTGTGGCGGCCTCGGCCATCGAGGTGTCGCCGCCGCGCGCACGCGCCTCAAGATCACCGCTGGCGACGCGACGCAGGCTTTCGGCCACCGAGTTCAGGGGGGTGATGATGCGCCGGGTCAGGCGCGAGGCGATCAACGTGGCCAGTGCCACCACCACGGTGGCGGTCAGGCCGATCCACAGCCACTCCAGCCCTGACGGCATGATGGTTTCCGGCTCGTCATACCAGCGGGGATAGAACACCTCCATCAGGTAATAGAACAGGTAGAAACCACTGATCGACAGTACGGTCGAGCACAGCGACGCGACCGTGATGGACAGCGTGATCTGGCGCCCGATGCTCTTGCCTTTGGGGTTCATCGGTTCAGTCCAGGAAGCGGTAGCCGACACCGCGGATGGTGGCGGGAATGCCGATGACGCCGACGTCCTCCAGCTTGCGGCGCAGCTTGCTGACGTGGCTGTCCACGGTGCGCTCCTGCGCATCGCCTTCCGGCAGGCAGCTCTGGAGAAGATCCAGCCGGCTGTGCACCATGCGCGGAGCGCGCGCCATGTGCACCAGCAAACGGAACTCGGTGAGTGTGAAATTCAAAGCGTGCACATGGTCATCGGTGCGCACGGTGACCTCATGGCTGCGCAGGTCGATCTCGAACGGGCCCTGCCGGATCAGCCCGTTGGGTTCTTCTGCCATGGGCTTCGCGCTACGGCGCAGCACCGCCTGGATGCGGGCGACGATCTCGGCCGGATTGAAGGGCTTGGCCACATAGTCGTCGGCGCCGACGCGCAGGCCGGTGAGCTTGTCCACGTCCTGGTCCAGTGCGGTGAGCATGATCACCGGGGTGTTGCCGCGCCGGCGCAGCTCACTCAGGACCTGCCAGCCATCCAACTTCGGCATCTGCACGTCCAGCAGCACCAGGTCGGGGCGCAGCTGGCGGTGGCTGGCGAGGGCGGCTTCGCCATCGGCGGCGCGGGCGCTGCGCAACCCGGAGCGGGCCAGGTAGGCGCCGAGAATGTCAGCAATTTCGCCTTCATCCTCGGCAATCAGCACCAGGGGCGCCTGGTGCGTGCGTGCATCGGTCTTCATTGAACGCTGCAGTTTCAAGTGCGAGATGGGGAGTGCCGGCGGCGGTGTCATCGTGGCCGTTCCAGGGTCTGTGCTTCTTCGTGGGCGGCCCAGGCGAGGGTGGCCAGCACCAGCGTGTGCTGCAGGGCGGGCGCCAGCGTTGCGGTCCCGCGCAGGTGCTGTGCGAGCAGGGCCGATACGGCCGCAGGCAGCTTGCTCCACCGTGATTGCATGCCCGTTGCGTCCACCCGGTCCTGCAAGCGGCGGGCCATGCGGACCAGGGCCCACAGGCGCCGGGCAAGCAACGCAGCCACCAGGACCGCCGCTATCCCTGCAGGCATGAGACTCAGGCCAGCGCTGGAGGCGGACCAGGCCGCGAAGCCGATCAGCACCAGCGATGCCAGGGTGCCCGTGCGCGCCGAATGGGCGGGGCCCTCGCTGCGGAAGCACACCAGCGCGGCGGCACCGGCGCCCGCCAGCAGGGGCGGCGCCGGGTTCGCGCTGGTAAGCATCCAGGCGCTGGTCGACGCCATTACCAGTGCAAGCAGCCACGACGAAGGCGCGCACCAGGCGAGGTAGGCGCGGCGGACATCGATGGGAGGCAGGTCAGGAAACGGGAGGGACACGGCGGGAACGCAGTCGGCGAGGCCGACAAGGCTAGGGGCCGTTGATGGAGACTTGGTCGAGATTGTGTCGAGATTTCATGGACGCGATCCGTGCCGTTCAGGAGCGGATGCCGTGCCTGAACGGATGTGCGGCCTCCATGCAATCTCCACAGTGGCTCCAAGAAACATCCACCACCACCTTCCAGACTGCGGGTTCTGCGGTCACATCCGATGGCCGCGTGCATGCGAGCCTTCCGATGAACAACCGCAGGACCTGGATCATTGCCGCAATCGTGGCGCTTCTTGCAGGCGGCACCGGCTGGTGGCTGTTCGCCGAAAGTGATGATGCCGCGCTGATCACGGCCCCGGCAAGGGTGGCGGACCTGGAAAAGACCGTGCAGGCCGTTGGCCGGGTCAACCCCAAGGAACTGGTGGCGGTGGGTGCGCAGGTATCGGGCCAGGTCAAGCGCCTGCATGTGGTGCTGGGCCAGCGTGTGCACGCTGGTGATCTGATTGCCGAAGTGGATTCGCAGCCGCAGCGCATCGCCCTGCGCAGCGCCGAAGCGGCTGCCAATGCGCTGCGTGCCCAGCATGCCGCCAGCCAAGCGCGCTACGCCCAGGCCATCCGCGTGCATGAGCGCCAGTCGCAGCTGGTGGCATCGCGGCTGGTTTCGCAGGAAGGTTTCGAGTCCGCGCGGGTGGCGCGCGAAGCGGCGCGCTCTGACGTCGCAGCGCTGCAGGCCCAGATCGAGCAGGCGCTGACCCAGGTGGAAACGGCGCGGATCAACCTGGGCTACACCCGCATCGTCTCACCTTCCGATGGCTACATCGTGGCCATCGTCACCAAGGCCGGGCAGACGCTGAACTCGATGCAGACCACGCCGACCATCGTAATGCTGGCACAGATGGACACGATGACGGTTCGCACCGAGATCGCGGAGGCCGACGTGGAGCTGATCGCGCCTGGCCAACCCCTGTGGTTCTCTACGCTGGGGCCGGGCGGACGCCGCTACGAATCGCATCTGCAGCAGCTTGAACCTGCGCCATCGTCGATTGCCGATGTGGCCACCGGCAACACGGGTGGATCGGCGCAGACGCCGAAGGCGGTGTACTACGCCGGGCTGTTTGACGTACCCAATCCGGGCCTGAAACTGAAGCCGTCGATGACGGTGAAGGTGACCATCCAGCTGGCGCGCGCCGCCAACGCGCTGCAGGTGCCGTTGACAGCAGTGTCCGAGAGCGATGACAAGGCGGGCAACCGCGCGACCGTACAGGTGATCGACGCCAAGGGCCGTGCCCGCGAGCGCGCGGTGACGACCGGCCTGCGCACCGCTACTGCGGTGCAGATCCTGTCCGGCCTCAAGGCAGGCGAGAACGTGGTGGTCGGGCAGGCGCCCAGTGGCGCGGAAGCCGAGCCCACCAGCCTGCTGGGGATGTGAGCATGGCCGACGCGCTGCTGGAACTGCATGGCGTATCGCGCGCCTACCGCTCGGCCGCGGGCGAGGTGGTGGTGTTGAAGGACGTGTCGCTGCGCATCGCGGCGGGCGAGTTCATCGCCATCATCGGCCCGTCCGGTTCGGGAAAATCCACGCTGATGAACATCCTGGGCTGCCTGGACCGGCCAACCGAAGGCAGCTACCGCGTGCACGGCGCCGCAACCGAGCAGATGTCGCCCGATGAACTGGCGCACCTGCGTCGCGAACATTTCGGTTTCATCTTCCAGCGCTACAACCTGATGGAGAACCTGAGCGCTACCGAGAACGTGGCCTTGCCCGCCGTCTATGCCGGGGTGGAGGCCGATGCGCGCACCACGCGTGCCCGCCTGCTGCTGGAAACGCTTGGCCTGGGCGAGCGCACCGCGAACCGGCCCAGCCAGCTGTCCGGCGGTCAGCAGCAGCGCGTTTCCATTGCGCGTTCGTTGATGAACGGCGGCGCCATCGTGCTGGCCGACGAGCCGACCGGCGCGCTGGATCATGCCAGCGGCAGGCAGGTGATGGCCGAACTCAAGCGCCTGCATGCTCAGGGCCATACCGTGATCCTGGTGACCCATGATGCGGCGATTGCCGCGCACGCTTCACGCGTGATCGAGATCGCAGACGGCCGGGTCGTATCCGACCGTGGTACGGGTGATCCCGCGGTTGCACGCAAAGCCGTCGCGCCCGAGCGCAGCACGGAACCGGGCGCCGAGCGCCGCGCGCGCCTGGATGCGACCAGGGAAGCGGCACGGATGGCGGTACGTTCGATGCTGGCCCATCGCCTGCGCACCTTGCTGACCATGCTGGGCATCATCATCGGCGTGGCTGCGGTGGTGACCGTGGTTGCGTTGGGCAAGGGCGCACAGGCGCAGGTCGAGTCACAGATCAACGAACTGGGTGCCAGTACGCTGGAGATCTTCCCGGGTGCGGATTTCGGCGACCCGCGCTCGGCCGAGATTGAAACGCTGGTCGTGGACGATGCCGATCACCTGGCCGCATTGAGTTACGTAGACAGCGTAAGCCCCAACCTGAGCAGCTCGGTGGCCGCTCTGCAGGGCAACCGGCGCGCCAACACACAGGTGCTTGGCGTGGGCGCTGATCTACCCCGCGTGCGCGGGCTGCGCCTGAAGGCGGGCCGGTTCTTCACCGATGCCGAGGTGGATGCGCATCGCGCGGTGGCCGTGCTCGACCAGAAGGCGGCCAAGGCACTGTTCAACGGCAATCCGATCGGCGGCACGGTACTGCTGGGCGGCATGCCGGTGGACGTGATCGGTGTGGTGGGTGCCAGTGCATTCGCAGGCGGCGCGACGCCCACGGTCTACGTGCCTTACACCTCGGCGGCCTCGCGCCTGCTTGGCAGCCAGCGGCTGGAGAGCATCACCGTACGCGTGCGCGATGACGTGCCAACCCGTGCAGCTGAGGCCTCGCTGGGTGCGGAACTGCAGCGGCTGCATGGGCGCCGCGATTTCTTCATCTACAACTCGGACCAGATCCGCAAGGCGGTAATGAAATCCAGCCAGACCATGGCGGCGCTGGTCTCGGCGATTGCGGCGGTGGCGCTGGTGGTCGGAGGCGTGGGCGTGATGAACATCATGCTGGTGTCGGTGAAGGAGCGCGTGCGCGAGATCGGTGTGCGGCTGGCAGTGGGGGCCCGGCAGGGCGACATCCTGCGCCAGTTCCTGATCGAGGCCGTGCTGATCTGCCTGTTCGGTGGGGTGCTGGGCGTGTTGTCCGCGTTGGGTGTGGGAGCCTTGTCCAGTCTGCTGTCACTGGGCGTGCCGTTCCAGTTCACGCCTGGGCCGGTGCTTGCCGCGCTGGCATGTTCGTCGGCAATCGGGCTCGGTTTCGGCTACTTCCCGGCCCGCAATGCCGCGCAGCTGGACCCGATCCAGGCATTGGCGGCGGAGTAGCGTCGTCCGCGGTGGCATCGTAGAGCCGGGCCCGCGCTCGGCTGCTCTCCATTCAGACCGCGCTGCGCCCTGCGCCGCGCGCCGAGCATGGGCTCGGCGCTACAGCGACTCAGCGCGCCTTGCCTTTGATCGGCACGCTTCCTGGCAGCTGCGCATAGCCGCTGTCACCCCAGTGGCGGGTAATGCGCTGGAAGAACAACGAGTTGGGCACGCGCAGCAGGCAACCGCGCGCGCCTTCGCCACGATCACTCAGCGTGGTGTAGATCAGGTTGATGTCCACCACCTGACCACACAGGCCCGGTTTGTCCACGCTTTCCAGCACTTCGATGGTGTCATTGATGCGGAATGGGCGCGTGGCGACGATCAGGAACGAACAGAACAGGTTGGACAACACGCTCCACGCGGCAAAGAACGCCACCGCGCCGACGGCCATGAACCCGGTCAGCGCGGTCCACAGCACCGAGCGCGAAACGCCCAACCGCTCCAGTATCAGCAGCGCGGCCGCCAGATACAGCAGCAAGGCACCGCCGCGACGCAGGCCGACATGAAGCTCTGGAGCCAGCCTGCCGCGCTGCCGGGCCTGCACCAGCAGCCACGCCAGCGCACGCACCATCACCCACGCGACGCCGAGGATGGCCAGCACCTCGGCCACCGGCACCACCACGGTCAGCCAGTCCTCGATCCAGGCAGGCAATCCGGTCATGGAGGCTACAGCGTCGCCGCGCCGCCAGAAATGGTCAGCAGTGCACCAGAGGTATAACTGGCGCTGTCCGAAGCCAGCATCACATAGGCCGATGCCAGTTCGGCTGGCTGGCCGGGGCGGCCGAACGGCGTCTGCGAGCCGAACTGCTCGACCTCCTCGGCGGCCATGCCTGCCGGAATGAACGGCGTCCAGATCGGGCCGGGCAGCACCGCATTGACGCGGATCTGGTGCTCGGCCAGCAGGCCCGCCAGCCCCAGCGTCAGGTTGGCCACCGCGCCCTTGGTCGCGGAGTACGGAAGGATGTTCGGGGTCGGTCGCTTGGAATTGACCGATGCGGTGTTGATGATCGCGCCGCCACCGCGCAGGTGCGGGACGCACAACCGGGTCAGATTGAACACGGCATGGACATTGGTATCGAACGTCCGCTTCCAGTCATCCAGGGTGATGTCGTCGAAGTGCTCGTAGTAGCGCTGGTAGGCCGCGTTGTTGACCAGGATGTCGAGACCGTCCAGCTCGCTGGCCACGCGGTCGACCAGCGAGCGCGCCTGTGCCGGGTCGCTGATGTCACACGGCACCAGTACGGCTTTGCGCCCGGCCTGTTCGATCTGCTGCTGCACATGGCGGGCATCGTCCTGCTCACCATCGAGGAACGCGATGGCAACGTCGGCGCCTTCGCGCGCAAAGGCGATGGCCACGGCTGCGCCGATGCCGCTGTCACCGCCGGTGATCAGTGCCTTTTTGCCCTGCAACAAGCCATGGCCGCGGTAGCTGTCTTCGCCGTGGTCCGGACGCGGTTGCATCTGCGCGGTCTTGCCGGGGAAGGATTGCTGTTGGGCGGGGAAGGGCGGGCGTGGGTAGTCGGGCAGGGCCATCGTCACTCTCCGGAAGGAAACCGGCGCCAGTCTCCCTCCATACGGGTAAACGGCCGGAGGGCGCGGTGTCGTTGCAGCGTGGACGCCTGCGCGGAGGACTTCACAACGGATGGGCGATCGTGGTCATGATGCTGTTGGCCGGTTGCCGTGAATCCAGCCGCGTGTGCTGCACGATGATCGGCTGGTCGGATTCAACGAGGGTGGCAAAGCCGGTGCCGCGCGGCACCGGCGCCGGATCCTGCAGGTCGTTGAAGCGCAGGTGACAGGTGCGTCGCGCCGGCACGGTGACCCGGTAGGGGCCCACCGGATCACGGTCTTCGAAGTAGAGGGTCAGCGCGACATGCGCGGGCTCGTCGCCGGCATTGAGTACGCAGCAGGTTTCGTGACTCTGCATCTCCGGTGACGGGCCGTTGCTCCAGGCTGGAATGTAGCCCTCGGCGATAGCCCAGCGTCGATGCCCGATGCAGGAAGCGTTCGTTTCCATGACGCGGTTTTAGCTGGAGGGGTGTTGCCATCGTGTCCAGTCCCCGCACGGAATCCGTGATGACCATCGGCTACCACGCATCGCATGAGCAGTTCCCGCCCGCCACCTTGCTGGGCCTGGCGCTGCGCGCCGAACAGGCGGGATTCGAGGCCGTGATGTGCTCGGACCATTTCCATCCATGGACGACTGCGCAAGGGCAGTCCGGCCACAGCTGGGTGTGGGCCGGTGCGCTGGCGGTGCAGAGCGCGTTGACCCTGGGCATGGTGACCTGCCCGATGCTGCGCCAGCACCCGGCATTGGTGGCACAGGCAGCGGCGACGCTGGAGCAGCTGGCGCCGGGCCGGATCTGGCTGGCGCTGGGTACCGGCGAGGCCCTGAACGAGCGCATCACCGGCCAGCCGTGGCCAGCCAAGCGCGAGCGGCAGAAGGCACTGCGCGATGCGGCCGAGGTGATGCGGCGGCTGTGGGGTGGCGAGCAGGTCGACCACGACGGTGGCTTCCAGGTGCGCCAGGCACGGCTCTACAGTCGCCCGGCGCTTCCCCTGCCGCTGCTGGGTGCAGCGGTCACGGAGGAGACTGCACGTTGGATGGGGGGCTGGGCCGATGGTCTGATCACCATCAGCCAACCGCTGGCGCAGTTACAGCGTGTGGTGGCAGCGTTCGAGGCAGGCGGTGGCAGGGGCAAGCCGATGTACCTGCAGGCCAAGCTCTCCTACGCGCGCGCCGAACAGGCGGCGCTGGAAGGTGCGATGGAGCAGTGGAGTGCCAACGTGCTGTCGCCGGAACTGGCCGAAGGCCTGGACCAGCCCGAACAGTTTGAAGCACAGGCCCGATCGGTCAGCGCCGAGGTGGTGCGCCAGCACGTGCATGTCTCGGCAGACCTGGGCCAGCATCGGGCCTGGCTGCAGGAGCTGCAGGGACTGGGGTTCGATCGCATCTACCTGCACAACGTGAACCGCGAGCAGGAACGCTTCATCGACGACTTCGCCGAACACGTGCTGCCCGCGCTGCGCACTCAGGCACCTTCGGCAGCCAGCCACGTATAGCCGTGACCCTGCAGGTAACAGCGGCGACCCTGCAGTTTGGCGCCGTGGCCCACCAGCGTGTTCAGCGGGCCGCGCAGGGGCACGTCCACCTCCGCTGGCTCGTCGCCGAAGTTGATCAGTGCCAGTGCCTGATGGGGTGCCTCACCGTAGCGGAGCATCAGCAGCGCAGGTGAGGGCGGGTCGAGCGTGTGAGGACCCTGCTGCAGCACGGAATGTGCATTGCGCTGCTGCAGCAGCTCGCGCACCCGCAGCAGCAGTGAACCTGGCGTCGCGCGTTGCGCCTCGACGTTCACCGTGCGGTAACCGTAGGGGCCGTCTGCCGGTGGCGCGCGCCAGGCATGCCGCGGTTCGTCGGTGAACCCAGCCCCTGGGCCGTTATGCCAGTGCATCGGCATGCGCACGGCATTGCGTTCGGGCAGTTCCAGGCAATCACCGAGGCCGATCTCTTCGCCATAGCGGATCACCGGCACCTGGCCCAGCGACAGCAGCGCCGCCCAGGCCATGGCCTGCCATGCGATGTCGCCCTCCAGCATCGGTGCCAGCCGGCGGCGGATGCCACGGCCATAGATGCGCATGCCACGCTCAGGGGCGAAGCGTTCCATCACCGCTTCGCGCTCATCCGGCTCCAACTGCTCAAGGTCCAGTTCATCATTGTTGCGCAGCCAGGCAATGCGTGTGTCCGGCGGCGCGTGCGGGCCGTACTCGGCCATGACCCGCGCCACTTCGCTGGCATCGCCACGTGCCAGTGCGAGGAAGAAATGATTGTTGAGGTGGAAATCCAGCAGGTGCGAAAGCCGCCGCCCGTGGCACAGGAAGTCACCGTAGTGGGACGCGCGGACATCCGCTTCGCCGATCAGTGGCAGCCCTGGTTGCTGCGCGTCTGCCGTGGCGCGCATCGCCTCCAGCAGCCACAGCCCGTCGTCGCGCGGGTCGGCGTGGCGGGCGCGCTCGACCATGTACGGAACGGCGTCCACGCGGAAGCCGGCCACGCCGCGCTGCAGCCAGAACGTCATTACCCGCAGGAGTTCCTCGCGTACCGGCGCATGGGCCAGGTCGAGGTCCGGCTCGTGCCGGTAGAACATGTGCCGGTTGAACGCGCCGGCCTCGGCATCCCATGTCCAGACAGAGGCCTCGATCGGCGGGAACATCGGCTGCAGGCCGTCGTCAGGCATGTGGTCGCTCCACAGGTACCAGCGGCGCCAGGCCGGGTCGCCCTGCTGTGCGGCGACGAACCACGGGTGCGCGCTGGCGGTGTGCTGCATCACCAGTTCGACGATGATGCCGATGCCGCGCGCGTCGGCCGCATCGACCAGGCGCTGGAAGGCGGTCTCGTCGCCCAGGCGTGGATCGATGCGGTAGTGATCGGTGACATCGTAGCCGCCATCACGGCCGGCGTTGCAGTAGAACGGCAGCAGCCACACATGGCTGATGCCGAGCCACTGCAGGTAGTCCAGCTTTTCGGTGATGCCATCCAGGGTGCCCCAGCCGCGGCCTTGGCTGTCGCGGAACAGATACGGGTCGACCTGGTAGATCGCGCGCAGCGGACGCACCGCCATGGGGCTTCTCCGGCACTGTTCACGGGTGACCAGCCTGCTGTGCGCCGGGGCAGCGGTTCGTGAACCGAATGGCACCGCATCATGACGTGGCATCCACGGCCCGTGCATGCCCGGGCGCGCAGAGTGAATGCTCGTCCCGCTGCGCCGAGGAACCTTTATCCATGCCCCGCCGCAAAACGCTTCGTATTGCGACGTTCAACGTCAACGGCATCGGCACGCGCCTGCCGCAGCTGCTGGACTGGCTGCACAGGGAATCGCCGGACGTGGTTGCCCTGCAGGAACTGAAGGCGACCGACGCCGCGTTTCCCGCTGCGGCATTGGAACAGGCCGGCTACGGTGCACTCTGGCAGGGTGAGGCGCGCTGGAACGGCGTGGCGCTGCTGGCCCGGGGCACCATGCCGGTCGAGAGCCGCCGCCGATTGCCGGGCGAACCCAAGGATACGCAGAGTCGCTACCTGGAGGCGGCGGTGCACGGCGTCATCGTGGGTGCCCTCTACCTGCCCAACGGCAACCCGCAGCCCGGACCCAAGTTCGACTACAAGCTGCGCTGGATGGAACGCCTGATCCGGCATGCACGCAGCCTGGTCGAGCTGCCGCACCCGGCGCTGCTGCTGGGTGATTTCAACGTGATTCCCACAGACGCCGATGTCTATGATCCCAAGGCCTGGCGGCGCGATGCGCTGTTCCAGCCCGAGGTTCGCGATGCCTTCGAGCGGCTGCTCGCGCAGGGCTGGACCGATGCGCTGCGGAAGGTGCACGGCGACGCCACGATCTATACCTTCTGGGACTATTTCCGCCAGCATGCCGAGCGCGACCGTGGGCTGCGCATCGATCATCTGCTGTTGAATCCCGTACTGGCGGAACGACTGAAGGATGCGGGCGTCGACCGTTGGGTGCGGCTGCAGGAAAAGGCCAGCGACCACGCACCGGCTTGGGTGACGGTGCGTGCGTGATCAACGCGCGGCAGGGTCTTCGCGTCGCTCCCGACGCACGCGCGCGCGGGTTCGGTACAGGCGGCTGTCCGCCTTCTGGATGGTGTCGGCCACGGGCTCACCGGCCGTGTTGATGGCCGCGCCCATCGAGAACGCGCTGGGCGAAAGCGCGGCGTGGTCCTGGTACCAGTGCTCGAGTTCGCTTAGGCGGCCATTCGCTGGCGCGACCAGCACTACCATGAACTCGTCGCCACCCAGCCGTACCACGGTCTCGTCCTTGCCCAGCGGCGAGCGCAGGAAGGTGGCGAACTCGACCAGCACGGCATCGCCACGGCGGTGGCCCTGGGTGTCGTTGATGTGCTTGAAATGGTCCAGATCGAACATCACGCAGGCCCAGCGCTCGTCAATCAGTTCATCCAGCCGGTGCAGGTAACGCCGGTTGTAGCACTGCGTGAGCGGATCCTTGAAGGACATGTCGCGCAGCTGCTGCTCCTGCATCCTCAGCGCGGTGACGTCCTGTGCATGCCCCAGCACGTAGGGCGGGCTGGCTTCGTTGTCGAGCACGTTGTGGTACGCCCAGTAGTGGCGCGTACCATCGGCGGCAATCAGCTCGATCACGCCAGCGTCGGTGTGGTTTGCCTGGATCCGGGCGAGGTAGGCCCTGAAGCCTTCGCGTTTTTCCGGCGGCATCAAGTCACACAGGCTGCGCCCGATCATCTGGCTTTCCTCGAAGCCCAGTGACTGCACCGCCGCCGGATTCACCGAGGTCAATGTGCCGTCCAGCGTGTGGGTGCAGATCAGGCCCAGGCTGTAGTGGAACAGCCGACGGTAGCGGGTTTCGCTCGCTTCCAGCGCGTCCAGCGCGGCTCGTTCGTCCGTGATGTCCTGGATTGCCCCGACCAGGCGCGGATGGCCGTCGACCTGTTGCCGGCTGCCGACCACCCGGGTCCAGATCGCGCGCCCGTCGGCCGTGGTCATCGGCAGCTGTACTTCCCAGGATGTCCCCTCGTCGATGCAGCGCTGTACCGCCGCCTGGATGATATTGCGGCTGTCCTCGCGATAGAACGAGAGTGCGGTCTCCAACGTGGGCGTGAAGTTGCTGCGTACGCCATGCAACTGCTTGGTTTCCCGTGTCCAGCGCACCTCGTTGGTCAGCAGGTCCATCTCCCAGCCGCCGACCCGTGCGGCACGGTTGGTACGCTCCAGGAAGTCCTCACTGCGCTTCAGCTCGCGATGCAGCGCCTTGGCCTGGCCAACCTGCGCCATGAGGGTGCTGCGCTGTTCCAGCACCTGGGTAGTGACCCGAGCCAGATGCACCATCAGTTCACGCTGGGAGGGTGACAGCACACCGGGCATCGGGTCGAGCAGGCACAGCGTGCCGATGCGTGCGCCGTGCGTCGACCCCAAGGGAATGCCGGCGTAGTGGCGGATGCGCGGCCCACCGGTGACCAGTGGATTGGTGGAAAAGCGTGGGTCCTGGCGCGCATCGGGAATCTCGAACAGCTCGTCCTGGCGTATGGCATGGGTGCAGAAGGAGATCTCGCGGGCGGTCTCGCTGACGCCCTCCAGGCCGATGTTGGCCTTGAACCATTGGCGGTCTTCGGCCACCACGGTGATCAGGCCCATGGTCAGGCCGGTCGCGGCGCGGGCCGCGGCGACGATGGCATCGAACACCGGCTCCGGTGGCGTATCCAACAGGTGCAGTCGTTCGATTTCGAGCAGTCGTTCGGCTTCGTCCATGGCGCTTTTCAGGGCTGGGTGGCGAGGGCGGTTGCGGCGGCTGGCTGGCGCTACGCTAGTGCGCGCGCCGTTATGTATCGCCACGGCGGGGTGATGCCGATGTGAGGTGGGCGCGCCGGCTCAGTGCTGTTGGAGCGATGCCTGCAAGGCGGTGGCCAGTGCAGCGTCTCCGGATACCAGGTCCTGCCAGCGCAGTGTGATGCCCTTGCGCCGCCCCTTCTCAACCAGCTTGAGTCCCTCAGGGGCCACGGTGAGAGTGTAGGGTTGGCCGTCGATGTGCAGTTCGCGGCGCAGTGGCTTGTCGAGCGGGGTCATTATCGTTTCCTCGCTGGGGCGGAAGCGCGACGTGGCTGGATCGATAAGTGACGATGATCACGGATGTGCCAACGCCAGGGGAAATCAACAGCGCGGGTGATGCCGATGCGGGGCCCGACCACTGGATCCTCCGGCGGCGGCACGCCATCGCTGGCGATGACAATGCCGTGGTTGCCGGTCACCAGATCAGCGCCGTCGAAACTGCGGTCCAGCCCGAAGGCCTGCGAGAGCTTGCCGGGGCCGCTGGCCAGATCGTGATCCCGGCGCGCGGCGGGGCGCAGTTCGCGCATGCGCTCCAGGCCCACCAGCGGCTCGATGGCCCGCAGCAGCACCGCCACGCCTTCACCCACTTCGCCGCAGACAACGTTGCTGCCCCAGTGCATGCCGTAAGTGAAGTAGACATACAGGTGGCCGGCCTCGCCGAACATGCTGGCCGTGCGCGGGGTCTGCCCGCGATAGGAGTGTGCGGCCGGATCGACACTGCCCGCGTAGGCTTCGACTTCAACGATGCGACCGGCCCGGCCATCGTCACGGACGAGGAGTTTGTTGAGCAGCTCGGGCGCAACCTCGACGGGCGGGCGCCGATAGAAGCTGCGGGGGAGGATCTGAAGAGCGGCGGGCAACCAATCCGGCACGGTAGAGGCAGGCTCGGGAAAACGGTGATGGCACTGTGGCACCAGACAGGTGAAACGGGCGCAGACGCAGTGTCATTCCTGCGCAGGCGGAACGGCCAGTGCCGCGCGGCGGGAGGCATAGACCTCGGGTGTCTGCGGCTTGATGAACAGTGCCACCAGTTCCGGATACTCGCGCTTCACGGCTGATTCGATGCGGGTGATGCACGCCTCGATCTGCGGTGTCTTCCGGTCATCCTCGAACTCGGCGCTGAGCATGGCCACGACCTGTTCGGGGCCCATCTGCATGGTGGTCACGCCATTTGCGCGGCGCAGGTCCGGATCGGTTTCCGCCACGGCCATGATCCGCTCGGCCACGGCCGGGTGGGCCGGCTCACCCACCAGCAGTCCCTTGGTTTCGCGTGCGAGAAGAAAGGCGGTGGCGGCAAGCACGCCAGCGATGCACAGCGACGCCACACCATCAAGCACCGGCATGTCCAGGACCTGGGCAGCCGCGAGCCCGATCAGCGCGAAACCCAGGCCCAGCAGGGCCGCGCTATCCTCCAGCAGCACGGTGAAGGTGGACGGGTCCTTGCTGCGACGGAAGGCTTCGAAGTAGCCCAGTTTGCCCTTGGTACGCCGGAACTCCCGTAGCGCGATCCACCATGAAGCCCCCTCGAACAGGATGGAGATGCCCAGCACGCTGTAGCTCAACGCGTGGTTGGTGGCCGGCTCCGGCCGGCGGATGTGCTGGATGCCCTCGTAGGCCGAAACACCGGCGCCGGCGGCGAACACCAGCAGGGCGACGATGAAGCTCCAGAAGTACAGCTCGCGGCCGTAGCCGAACGGATGCACGGGGTCTGGCGCCTTGCCGGCGCGGCGCAGGCCGTACAAGAGCAGGAGTTCATTCAATGTGTCGACCAGCGAATGCACGCCCTCACTGAGCATGGCCGAGCTGCCGGAGATGCCGGCAGCGATGAACTTGGCGATGGCGATGGCCAGGTTGCCCGCGAGGGCGGCGTAGATGACCAGACGGGAACCGGTGGGAGCGGACATTTCGGCGGCGGGGTGAGGCGGATTCCTGATCTTCCTGATCAGCGCGTGCCTACTGTGTGCACGGTGCGATCAGCGCCCCTTGGGATTGAGGTACAAACGCGCCCCATCCGATTCACGGTAGCCCGTCCAGCGCCCACCGCCTGACGCGCGGAAGCGCCCGAACACGGTGTTGCTGGTGTCGGTGAGCAGCAGCTGATTGCCCGACAGTACCCAACGGTTGGCCGAGAAGAAGCCATCCGGGCAGCCGGCGGGCACGTAGGCACTGTAGCCGCCGAACCACTCGATGTTCTTCAGCTCGATGGAGCAGGTGTTGCCGTTCTCCTGGCCCAGCGTCCAGCTGCCGAACAGATCGCTGTCGCGCACATCGCGGCCGCCACGGTGGCGGTCGTGGCCCCAGTCGTCGTTGTCGTCGTGGAAACCGAAGCCCACGTCGATCTCTTTGCTTTCGCTGCGTGACTCGGACTGCGAGCTGCCGCTGGTGATGGTCTGGGTGGTCACCGCGCCACTGCTCTGGGTCTGGGTGCTGCTGGATTGCGTGGTCTGGTCGGTGTGGGTGGTCTGTTCGCCGAAGCCGAACGAGGCGTCCTGGGCAAGGGCGGGCAGGGCCAGGAAGTACAGCGCCGGCAGGCAGCTACGGGCAAGCAGGGCAGCCATCGCAGGATCCTCGGAAGGGGAGCCGCGCGAGTATCGAGCCGGTGGGGTGGGAGACGGTGTGAGGGCGCGCCCTGAGGCAAGCCAACCAGGAACAGGTGCTGTCCGCCGAAGGGTAGTGCCGGCCGCTGGCCGGCTCCCCTTTGACGCCCAGAGTCCGAAGGAATGCCGGCCAGCGGCCGGGCACTTCCCGCAGCCAGGCATGGCCTGGCGCTACGGGTCGGGTTTCACCCTCACCACCCGTTTCCGGTACTCGTACACGTTGTCACCGCGGATGCGCTTCTCTTCGGTGCCGGTGACCCGGCCCACCTGCTGGTCTGAACCGGTCACGGGCTGTGCCTCGATTTCGGTCTCGTGCTCGAAGGAATGCGATTTGTCGGTGTTGCGGTAATAGCGGTACAGCGCCCAGTACAGCGCGGTTGCGCCGGCTGGACCTGCCGCCAACAGCCAGAGGCCACTGTCGTCGCTCATGTCGATGCTACCAGGAAGGCAATTGCGAGGGCTTCAATGACGGTGCCGGTGGCCAGTGCCGCCAGCAGCATCTTCCATTGCTGCACGGGCACGCTGCCCATGGTTTCGCCGGTACGGCCGTTCACCGCGATGTAGTGCAGCATGCCGCCGTTCTTTCCGGGCTGGTGGTAGGAGTACAACCACACCGGCAGGTACATCGACACCCAGCGGGTGCCATGCACCTCCAGCTGTTCCTGCTCCCAGCGCACGCCACGGTTGTAGCGCTTCACCGAACCTTCCACCTGCGCGCGGGCAATCGACAGTAGCTGGTCTTCCAGCCGCGGCCGCAGCTTTTCCACATCCAGGTTGCGCTTCTCCGAAGTGAAGCCGGCCAGATAGGACGCGTTCCACTTCACCGCGTTCTTGGTGTCGAACGGCAGGATGGTGTTGATGATGTTGTTGGTGTTGGCGCGGGTGTCCAGATTGCCGCGCTCGGCCGAGGATTCCAGCGGCAGGTCATCAACGGTGAAATCGACCTGGCGTTCGACCTGGTAGACATCGGCGTCGTAGAGGGTGCGCTTGTTCTTCTCGCTGCCCACCGTGTACTCGCGCGTCTTGATCTCGCCCTTGCCGGCCACGGCCGCGCTGACATTGCTGTCGACGATCATGTAGGGGAGGAACACGCCCACCACGTTTTCCGGGGTGAACTGGTCCTTGAACGCTTTCAGCGCGAACATCCGGCGCTTGTCGACGAACTGGCGGATGCGCGCGACCGCGTCGTCCTTCTTGATATGGAAGGGCAGCACTGCATCAGGTACCGCGCCATTGCTGATCTGTTCATTGACGCCGAATACGTGGCGACACCAGTGGCAGCGCGCCGTCATCGTGCTTTCGGTATTGACCGTGACTTCGGCGCCGCAGCCGGTGCACTTGAACGTCATCAACGCCGAGGTGTCGGCATCGATGTCGCGTGCGCCGGACGCGATGACGGTGCCGCGCAGCTGGTCGATGGCTTCGCCCAGCCCGAATTCCTCCTCGACCCGCGCGCCATGCCATTCGTGACGGCAGTACAGGCAGACGAGGATGTCGGTGCCGGCCTTGGGCCGGATGTCGGTGGCGCCGCACTTCGGGCAGCGGTTGAGGCCGTCCTTCAGCTCGCTGGCCGAGGTATCGATGGCCACGGGATCGGGCGCTTCCACTTCATCGCGGATCGCCTGCGGCAGCTTCGAGGTGTCCAGCGGGAAGCTGCCGGGCAGGGGAGGGACGTCCTGCGGCGAACCGGGCCCATCCAACGACGCCGCCGGCAAGGGCGGCGGCGTCGCGGGCGCGGATCCGGGCAGCGGCGGTGGGCCGTTTCGGGGATCGGACATGTCGGTTGTGCGTCCTGCTGTTACAGGCCCAGTGCCTTGGCCTTGAGCGCGTCGTAATCGCTCTGGGTGATCAAGCCCAGGTCCAGCATTTCCTTGGCCTTCTTCAGCTTGGCGACCGGATCGTCGGCAGCCGGGGTGACCGGCTGCTGCATGCCGCCGACACCGAACATGCCCGAGGCCATGCCGACACCGACCAGGCCCGCCGCACCGCCGTTCTCGCCGGCCGACTGGATGCCCTGGGCGACGCTGGCCTGCAGGTTGGAATTGCCGCGCGAACCGGACAGCGCATCGGCGCGCTGCACGGTCTTCAGCAGTTCGCGGGTGTTGGCGTCGTACTCGATCGAGACGATGGCGGTCTTGACGATGGCCAGGCCGCGGTCGGACTTCCACTGGTAACCCTGCTCGACGGCGGCCGACAGGCTCTGCGCGAAGCCCAGCGAGTCCTGCTGCAGCTTGGTGATGCGGTTGCCCTTGCCCGGATCGTTGGTATACAGGCTGAAGGCCGGGGCCAGCGAACCGACCACTTCATTGAACAGCTGGCTGGCAGCGGCGTTGTCCAGATCGGTGAAGTCGAACACCTGGCCCGGCCGCAGGTAGCTGGCCGGTACGAAGTTCTTCACGAACAGGATCGGGTCGACGATCTTCAGCGTGTACGAGCCGCGGGTGATCGCACCGACCTGGGTATTGAGGAAACCGTCGTCCCAGTAGATTTCCGACTGGGTGCCGAAGCGGTTGTCCGGCAGTTCCTTCAGCGAGACGAAGTAGGCCGCCTGCTGCGCGCCCGGCTGGCCGCCGAACTTGAAGCGTTCCCAGCTCTGCTTGATGAAGGTGCTGACCAGGCCGTCGCCGGCGAAGATCGACTGCGAGTTCAGGTCGTCCGAACGCCATTCGTAGCCACCCGGTTCGGCGACGAATGCGGTGATCGCGCCGTCCTGGAACAGCAGCAGGCCGTAGCCTTCCGGCACGATGATCTTCGAGCCGTTGGTGATGATGTTGGACGAGCCGCTGGTGTTGGAGCCGCGGCCGGCATTGGTGCCCTGCGGCACCGCCGCGAACAGGGCGGCCGTGGACGGCAGGCCCGCCGGCACGGTGTAGAAGTCCTTCCACTGGTCGGCCAGCACACCGCCAACCGCACCCTTCACCGCCTGTACCAGACCCATGTCCAACTCCCTGTGATTCGAGGGCAGGCACCATGCCTGCCGAGCTGGACTGAATATAGCAGCGGGCAGGGACCGCTGTGGTGCCGGAAGATGAATCCGGGCCATGCCGATGCACGGCGCAGCGCCGTGCCTGGCGCTGTTGCTACAACATGTACGGAATCTTGAACGCCAACGTGAAGTCCGGCGCATCCGGGGTCAGCCCGATGCCCAGCAGCGTCACCAGCGTGGTGTGCTGGTTCAACGCATAAGTCACGCCCAGGTTCAGGGACGCCGCATTGGCATCACTGCCGATCACCTTCATCCACTTGCCGCCCTCGAAGCGGGTGGAGGCGCGGGCGCTGATGCGGTCACTGAAGGACAGGCTCAGGCTGGTCCGCTCGTTGAACGCAAAGGCCACGCCTGCGCCGAAGTACACCGAGCCACCCAGCTTCACGTCGCCCGGATTGACCGTGTCCGGATTGCTGTCGATGTCGTTGAATCCGCGCGGGATGGAGTGCACATAGCCGATATTGGCGAACAGGATGGCCGGGTCGGCGGTCTTTACCATCGACAGGCCGAGGTTGGCCTGCCATACGCCGTTGCCGGTGGGCTGCTCGCGCGGCACGGCGAAGCGGATGTAGTCATCGTCATCGCGCTCGATCACCTTCCAGTCCAGGCCGTAGGGTGCGCGCCCGGTGGGGGCGGTGACGCCGGCCGTGAGCACGGTCTCCGGGCGCCAGCCGCGTTCGCCGAACAGCCGGTAGTTCGCGCTCAGGCCAATGTCGCCCAGGCCGTTGCCGTTGGTCTGCTCCTGCGCGATGGCGGCTGCTGCACCGCCGGCGCCGCCTTTCTGGTACACGGTGCGCCGCGCCAGGTAGGGCACATCCAGGTTGAGCGTCAGGTTCGGGCTGACGCCCCAGCGGGCAGCCACGTTGTAGGTCAGTGAGTCGGACTCCACGTTCTCGATGGCGATATTGCCGAGGAAGATCGCGTCCAACGCGAGGAAGCCGTTGAGGGTGAGCTGCTTGCGGTCGTAGCGTGCGTAGGTGAGGCTGTTCTCGATGGTGAAGCGGCGCGAGAACAGGGCCGATTGCTGCTGCTTCACATCGTCCACGCTGCGCCGCGACTCCTGCCTGGCCTGTTGTGCTTCTGCGGCGGTACTGGCGTAACCCTCGCTGCTCGGTGGAACCGCGGCGGCCGCTGCCTGCGCCAATGGCGCGGCCGGTGGGGTCGAGGCTGGGCCAACCCGCCCGCCCAGGCGCGCCTGCATGGCCTGCACCTGCATGTCCAGCTCGCGCAACCGCCGCACTTCCTGTGCGTAGTTGGCCTTCAGCTGTTCCAGCTGGTTGGCCAGGGCCTGCACGTCGGCGCCATCATCCGGCGTCGTCGGTGCGGCAAGGGCGGTGCCCGCCAGCGCCGCCAGCGCCAACGGGGTGATCCTCATCAGGGTGTGCATGATCGTGTCCTGCGTTGTGGAGCGTTTCCCCCAATGCCAGGCCTTGCTACTGGCCCGGCCCCATGCCGCGGTTCAACGCAATCGCCTGGGCCACGTTCTGGCTCAATGGCAGGTTGCCGCCCACGGCGTTGCGCACCAGCTCCAGCTGCAACTGGTTGCTGGCGATCTGGCCGTCACCGGCGAGGGCGATGCCCTGGCCGACGCTGCCATTGCGGATCCACTGCTGCACCAGCCCCTGGCCATCCACCTGCAGCAGCAGGCGTGCCTGGTTGCCTTCCAGCACCGCCGTCGCGCTGGCGCCGCCCTGCTGCGCACTGACATTGCCTGCGCCATCAGAATGAGCCGCCGGCACGTCACCCTCGCGAACCGTCAGCGTGGTGACGTTGCGCGCGAGATTGCCATCGCCGGCCACCTGCACGCTTTGCACCAGGCCGCTGGCGTTGGCCAGGCCGCTGCTGTCGATGCTGCGTCCGTGGGTATCGGGCAGCGGCGCATCGGCTGCCGTGACATGCACGCTGGGCTGGAAGCTGAGTTTCGGCGCGCCACCGCCACGGAAGTCCATGCCCAGGGTCAGGCCGCCCTGCAGGGTCGTGCCGTTGCTGGCCTGCCACTGCGACACCATGGTGACCCCGAACCAGGCGACGTTGTTGCCGCCCACGGTGTAGCGCCCCCGCATCAGGCTCAGCTCCGGATCGGGGATTTCCGTGAGGCCACGCCCGGTCCTGCCGTCGGCGGCCTGCAGGGGCAGGGCAGGGGCCATCAGCAGCAGAACCATCCATACGTGTTGGCGGAACATGGTCATACCTCCTCAGAACAGGTCGGCGTGGCTGAAGCCGAAGTCGACCAGTTCGGCATCGGTGATCGGCCCTTGCCGCGCGAAGAGCGCGCGGGCACTGGGCCGTTCGCTGGGTTGCAGAAGAGCGGTGTTGCGATCGAAGTCGCTGCCGATCACCACGAAGACCGCGCGCGATGGCCAGGCGGCCAGGAACTCTGGCAGCGCCAGGCTGCGGTTGCCGAGGATCGGGTCAGCCACTTCCACGATGCCGTTGCGCACCTGCTTGAGCACCACGAAATGGCGGAAACCGCGCACGTCCATCAGCGCCAGTCCCGGCACGCGAAGGGTGCGCAGTCGTGTTTCATCGATGCGGTAGCCCCGGCCACGCATGCCCAGCGATTCCACGTAGCGCTTGATGTCGAGCAGGGAGAAGCCGCGTTCGGCCACCAGCGCTGGATCGGAAACCCCCATCATCCCTTCAATCACCGTCGCCTCGTCGGTCTGCAGGTGGTAGGCGTGGCGAAGGATGGTCGCCAGCGCCGCAGCCCCGCAGCTGTAGTCGGTGTGCTGGCGTACCACGTTGCGGTAGCGCCGCTCCTGCATGCTCTCCACCTTCTGCTGCAGCAGCGCTCCATTGGGCAGTACGCCACTGAAGCGCACGTCGCCCGCCCACGCAGGAACAGTGGCCAGCAGCAACAGGCAGGCCAGCAGGCACATCGAAAGACGGCAACGGATCATCACGGTCTCCGGCAGCAGGGGGGAGCCCCTGCCCCAAGGGGGAGGAGGGACAGGGGCTCCCGGGAACCCGGCCATTGGCGGACGGCCGGGGTGTTGCGCTTACTCGCCGCTGCCACCACCGCCGCCGGTGCTGGGCTGGGCGACTGCCAGGGCCAGGCTGTTGGCCTGCAGGTTGCCGGTGCCTGCAGCCACGTTCACGCCGATGTTGCCGGAGGCGCCGGAGAAGGCGCTGCCGGACAATGCCGAGGTGTTGGTGGCGTTGACGTTCACCCAGCGCGTGGTGCTGACCGTGCCGCTGAGGCTGGCATACAGGTCGGCCACGCCCAGTTCGACGAACTGGCTGGTGCCACTCTCACGCGTATCGAAGCCCAGGCCGCCCACCCCCGGCCGGTTGGGGTTCATCGTGGCGTTCTGGATCTGGTTGTCCAGGTCGATGTGGCCGGTGCTGTTGCCACCAGGGTGTGGCAGCTCGCCACTCCACGTATCCAGGTAGTAGTTGGCCATCTGGTAGGCGTTGCCGGTACCGCGGTAGGTGCCCGCGCCATAGGCCAGGGTCAGGCCGCTGACGCCGCCATGCATGCCGACCTGCACGGTATCGGTGTAGGACTGCACGAAGCCGGCGTTGCTGACCGTGTTGCCAGTGGAGACCTGGTTGGAGCTGATGCTCGACTGGGCCACCGCGGTGGTCGCGACCGAGGCCGCGAGCGCGTTCTTCTGCTCGTTGTTGTTGCCCGAGGCGATGTTCACGCCGATGTTGCCGGACGCGCCGCCGAAAGCGTTGCCGCCAAGACCTGCGGCGTTGGTGACGCCGGAGTTCATGGTGGCGTTGCCGAAGCCGGCCTGGTTGACGAACACCTCGGCGTCAGCCATGCCGAAGCTGAAGGACGCATCGGCAGCGGACAACGACGCGGCATTGTCCTGGGCATTGTTGTCGCCGGAGACCACATTGAAGCCGAGATTGCCCGATGCGCCGGCACCCACGCTGTCACCGATGGACGCACTGTTGGTGACCAGGCTGTTGCTGGTGGCGTTGTTGCTGATCGACTGGCGGTTGTCGATCACGGCAATGGCCGCCGAGTCGAGGTCGATGTCGCCGGTGATGTTCGGATCGCCGGAGAAATTGATGTCGGTGCTCAGCCGCAGGTCCTTCTCCAGGTTCACGTCGACGCCGTGGTTGTTCTTCTCCTTGCGTTCGTCGGCCTGGATGTTGCTGTGCTTCTGCACATTGACGTTGACGGTGCGGTTGCGCACGTCGTTGTCGGTGTGGTTGTGCGTATCGTTGCGGGTTTCGCTGACGGTGTGGTTGTGGTTGATGTTCGCGTTGGCGTTCTGGTTGTCCCAGCCATTGGCCGCAGCGGCGGTCGAGGCAGTGGCAATCGCCATGGCGAGCATGGTCTGTTTGACGGTCGCTTTCATGGTGCCCTCTCTCTCATCAGGTGGTGCATCGGTTGGGTGGTTGTCACGGGCGGTCCTGCACGACCAGGCCCAGTACGTTGGCCGTATCGTTGCCGTTGCCCGCGATCTGATTGAGTTGCAGGACCCCGTCGAATCCCCGCAGCGCGGTGCTGGCTACACCGGCGCTGCGGGTGCCCGTCGCGACGCCGCGACCGGTGTCGTCCCGCCCCCCTGCCAACGCGGAACCCTCGGCGGCCAAGGCCGTATCGTCGGTTTCGCGTATGCCCTGTCGGGCCAGCGTCGCGCTGACGACGTTGAGCGTCGTGTTGGCGATGCCGCTGGCCTGGTTGATGGATGCGATGCCACTGGCACCGGCCAGTGCATCACCGCCAATGTATGCAGTGGCCTGCAGCGGCCCGGACAGCACGCGGTTGCCCTGCTGCAGTTGCCGCGCATTGATCGCCACGTCGGCGCGATCGCCCTTGGCGATACCCCGCAGGTTGGCCTGCACGTTGAGGTCGCCGGCGGCCTGGTTCACGGCGATGGCGCCATTCGCCCCGGTCAGCGCGCGGCCGTCGATCCGGGCCACGTCGAGATAGGCGAGCATGCCGCTGTAGTCATCGGCCCGGGTCGCCGAGGGCGCGGCAGCGAGCAGCAGAAGCACGCCGTGCAGGGGCTTCATTTTCCACCTGCCGGGGCCGTGCCCTGCAGCGGGAACTGGGCCAGTGCGCCGCGCACGGTATCGGCGATACCGCGGGTGCTGCCGCCGACCGCACCGAGCGGCCCACTCATGGCGCCCCCCAGGCTGCTGCCGACCATGCCGTCGCCACTGCGGCCCAGCGTGCCGCCCAAGGCCTGCTGGGTGACCCGTTCAACGGTGGTTCCGCCCGGCGCCGCGATGGACGCGGCCTGGCCGGCGCCCATGCCGGCATAGTCCTCATCGCTCAACTCGTCCATGCCGGTCGTCGTGCCGCCGACCCCCAATGCGGCGGCGATCTCGCGCTGTGGCTTCGGGTCGGCTATCAGCGCCATGCCCGGTGGTGCCATGCGATAGGCCGGCCGCGCGGAGACGTCCCGCAACAGGACGATTTCGCCCGGTTGTGCCTTCACGCCCTGGCGGGCGCCCGATGCGGACGCGTCGGCGCCAACCGACAGCAGGGCTGTTGCCAGTGCTGCGGCCAGGCCGCGAATCAGGGTGGTGCCGTCCATGCCGATCTCCCGCGATGGGTGCGGCGGAACCACGCATCAACCGTGCCAACTTCGAAGTGTCCACCCGCCAACGCCGTGATCGTGCAGCACCTGACCGGGCTGCTGCCATGCTGTTACAGGCACGTCGCGGAATTGTTGGGATTTCGAAGCCCCAGGCACCGCAGGGCAAGGGCGGCGGGCGACTGTCGCATCGGTGTTACAGGTGGCGTCGCCGTCTGCAACGGTGCAGCTTCAGCCTCGAATTTCTTGACGCACTGCTCATTGCGCCGCCGTTTAGGGAAGCGCTAGGATCCGCCCAACAAAGGCCATCCCGGTGGCCGTAGAGGTCCCGGCGGGGGGCGGCACGCCGGTGATTGCCTGACAGTCCGCCGACGGTGTCCGGATGCTGGGGGAAGCATGGCAGCGGTCCCGGAGGCTTCTACGTCGCGTTGCGTGCTCTGGTTTGGCGAGCCGTTGGCGAACGAGCGCAGTGCGCTGGCGGCAGCGGGCTGGTATGTGCGCAGCATCCATCCCGATCCCGCCATGGCGATTGGCCTGCGTGGGCGCGATCGTTTGCTCGCCGTGCTCGATCTGCGCCATCTCGATGCGGTCGCGCTGCAGCTGCTGGCGCCGTGGATCGAGCAGCACCAGCATCTGCCCTGGTTGGCGGTACTGCCACCGGGTGCCGGACCCACATCGCCGGCTTGGCTGCCGTTGCTGCAGCGATGCTGCGCGCGCTTCACGCTGCCGTTCGGCCTGCAGGACCTGGTCTGCGCAATGCGCCAGCAGTTCGACGCGGATGATCCGCCTGTCGACGCAACCTGCGGTGGGCACGGACCGCACGCGCTGATTGGCGAAAGCGCCGCGTTGCATGCGGTGCGCACGGTGCTGCACAAGTTTGCGCCGGTGGAGCTGCCGGTGCTGGTCACAGGTGAAACCGGTACAGGCAAGGAACTGGCCGCACACGCGCTGCATGCGCTGTCGGGGCGTGCCGGCAAGCCTTTCATTGCAGTGAACTGCGGTGCGATTCCGGCCAACCTGGTGCAGTCGGAGCTGTTCGGCCACGAACGTGGCTCGTTCACCGGTGCCGACAAGCGGCAGATCGGCGTGTTCGAATCGGCCCACGGCGGAACGGTGTTTCTTGATGAGGTGGGCGATCTGCCGGCAGAGGCACAGACCAGTCTTCTGCGTGTGTTGCAGGAAGGAACCTTCGAGCGCGTGGGCAGCAGCCAGCCGCTGCGCGCAGACGTGCGTGTGCTTGCCGCGACCCACGTCGAACTGGAACACGCGGTGGCGCAGGGGCGGTTCCGCAGCGATCTCTACTACCGCCTGAATGTGCTGCGCCTGCTGATGCCGCCGCTGCGCGAGCGCGGTGCCGACGTGCAGCTGCTGGCCGAGCACTTCCTGCGCTGCTTCCGGTTGCGCCACGGCGTGCGTGCACGCGGCTTTGCACCGGCCGCAGTACAGGCCATGCGGCGCTTCGACTGGCCCGGCAACGTACGCGAACTGCTGAACCGTGTGCAGCGTGCAGCGATCATGGCCGAAGGCGAGCTGATCAGTGAGCGTGACCTGGAGCTGGGCGCATCGGCGGCGGTCCTGCCGGCGGCGATGCTGCACGATGCACGGGGGCAGGCCGAGCGCGATGTGCTGCTGCAGACCCTGCGCCAGACCGGCTACAACGTCTCCGAGTGTGCGCGGCAGATGCAGATATCGCGGGTGACGGTGTATCGCCTGTGCCGCAAGCACCGGCTGGAGCTGCCTGCGCAGCGCTGATCAGCCGGCCGCGAGGTGCTTGAACAGGCGCAACGGCTTGCCCGCGACGCGCTCGATCACGCCCTTGGCTTCCAGGTCCAGCTGCACGGCCTTCAACCACCAGCCGGCGGTGGCACCTGCCGGGAACAGGGTGGCGGGCAGATGTGGCAGCAGTGCCTGTTTTGCCTGCGCAACGGTCAGGCCGGGCGGTTGCGCAGGCAGGGCCCGCAGCAAGGCATGGCGCATGGCGAGATACTTGGCGCGATCCACGCGCTGGATGTGCCCGGGCGTGGTGATGCTCTCGATCTCGATCCGCTCGGGCTCAGACATGGGTATCTCCCGCGACTTCGATGCGCGGGCTGCGGAAGCCCATGGCGATCCACGCCTTCATCAGGCGGGCGTAGAACCGCAGCGAGTGGGTCTTCAGGTTCGGCACATCGTCCGGAAGGACAGACGGGTCAGGAAGATCACTGACCATCGTCCGCATCTCCACGGCGGGTCTTGCCGACGCCGGCCACAACAGGCCATACAGGCTCAGCCAATGGCCGCCGCTGAACTCCAGGAAGAGTGGTGTGTTGCAGCATCCCGCCACGACGCGGCGGCTGCCGCCCGTGCTGGACAACCGCAACGCGCGCAGCATGGCATGTCCGGCATCGATGCTGACGCGATCCTTGCGGTGCATTACGAAGAGCGTCTGGCCGTGCGGGCCCAGGACGTCCGGTGCTCGGGGCATCGACTGCAGCATGGCGCCGGCCTTGCGACAGCTGTCGCAGCAGCATTCGACGGTGGCAATGGGTTGGCCCGTGGCGGTCAGGCGCACCTGGCCGCAGGCGCAGGCAAGGGACTGGTGTGAGGCCATCTGCGTTTTCTCCTGGGGTTTCATCCTCTCGACGAACCGGGGCGCCGAAAATCGACAACATCTGCCTTCAAGGGCGCATCATCCGAAAGCGGATTCGATACAGGTCCAACCCTGCACCGTCCGCGCGCCGCGCCGAATAGGTCAAGGTGTCGGGTTGCGAGCCATCCAGCATCGCGCCGTAGCTGTCGCCGGAGGCCTCGTTCAAGGGGGAGGGCAATGCAAGGCCCGCGTCATAACGGCCTCCACGCTCGTAGGCGATGAACTGGCGTACCGGTGCACTGCCGAAGTCCAGAGCGCGGGCAAACACCAGCGTCCGGCCGTCGCCCAGGAAGGTGGCATCGAACTCCTGCGCTGCGGTATTGAGGTCTCCCGGCAGCGGCCGTGCCGGCTGCGCAATGCCACGGACCATCGCTGCGACGTAGAGGTCATGGCCACCCGCACCGCCTGCGCGATCGCTGGAGAACAGCAGCGTGGCTGCGTCGGGCGAGAGCATCGGCGCGAATTCATCGGCCGCGCTGTTCACTGCCGGGCCAAGATTGACCGGCTCCCCGAATCGACCGTCGCTCCCCATGCTGACCCGGTACAGATCGTCGCCGCCCTGGCCGCCTGCGCGATCCGAACAGAAATACACCACGCGGCCATCGGCGGAAAAAGCGGGATCGAAGTCGCGCCCCGGCGAGTTGAACGGCACCGGCATCGCTGGCCGCCAGCGCTGACCATCGTTGCGGGAGATCCAGATGTCATACCCGCCTGGACCGCCGGGCCGGTTGCGGCTGAACCACAGTGCGGTTCTACCGTCCGGGCTCAAGGTCAGTCGAATCTCGTCGTATTGCGTGGATGCAACGCCCGGGGCGAAGCGCTCGGCGGGTCCGACGATCCGCAGCACTCTGGATGGAGACGCGGGAGACGACGCAGCAACCAGCAGCATCACGGCCAGCAGCGCCTTCATGCCTGTCGCTCGAAATCGCTGACCCAGTTGGTTTCCCAACTGCGTCCACCATCGGTCGAGGCCGCCTGTTCCCAGCGCGCCGAACGCGGGGTGATGCGTGACCAGATCACCCGTGTCTGGATTGTTCGACCGTCGTGCTGGTCTTCGCCGAAGAAGCGGCCGACACCGGCCTGGAAACCTCCGCGCAGTGGCGCGCCGATCCGGGTTGGCTCCCGGCCATCCAGCCACCAGCTCAGCCAGTGCCGCTCCGCCGCATTCCAGGCGCGGATGCCCATGCCGCGCAGCGGCGCTCCAGGCATGTCCATCAGGTTGTCACCCACGTTGCCGAATCCTCCCAGGACCGGCCAGTTGTGCAGGGTGCCGGTGAACGCGTCCCATGCATCGCTGCCTGCCATCCGAGCGCGCAGGCGACGATGGCGCACGTTCCAATGGCCCACCAGGAAATCAAAATCGCCCGGTGCATCCGGCAGCTTCGGAAGCGGAGAGGGGACCGCAGCAGTGCGGCGGAACCAGTTGCGCCAGTTCACTTCCCAGTGCGCACCGGCATCGTCGGAGAACGCCTGTTCCCACCACGGCTCCTCGCCGTGGATGTCATGCCAACGGAACCAGACCTCGATGGGGCGCCCGTCGATCCGGTCGGTGCCGCGGAAGCTGCCGGCATCGCCCTTGAAAGCGCCGCGCACAGGGGCTTCGATATGGGCAGGGTTGCGGCCATCGATCCACCAGATCGACCACGTGGAAGACACCGGATCGAATGCGCGCACGCCCAGGCCCCTGTAGGCGCCCGAAGGCAGCGCCATGACGTTGTCATCGATGGTGCCGAGTCCGCCCAGGGTGAGCCAGACCGCGCTGGAACCGGTGAAGGACTCCCAGCGGGTATCGCCGACCAGGCGCTCCTTCAGGCGTCGGTGCCGGACCTGCCAGTTGCCCTGCAACCATTGCCAGTCTTCGCTGTGGCTGGGCAGGGCCCACCCGGGAGGCAGCGCCGTAGATGCCGCCGCGGCGGCCAGGCTGGCCAGGAACTGCCGTCGATCCATGTGCGTGATCCCCTGTCGAAGGTGCCTCCATCGTTGCGCGTACCAGGGGGATTGACCACGCAGATATCGGGGCTCAGGCTAAGTCACACTTATGGTCACCCAACGCCAGCTGCCATCGCTTGCCGCCATCCGTGCCTTCGAGGCGGCGGCGCGGCTGGGCAGCTTCGCGCGTGCCGCCGAAGAGCTCGACACCAGTGCGGCATCGGTGAGCTACCACGTGCGGCGGCTGGAGGCCCAGACCGGGATCTGCCTGTTCCTGCGCCACGCACAGCACGTGGAACTGACGGTGGCGGGTGCCAGCGTCGCCCAGGAGGCGACCCGGGCATTCGATGCACTGCGCGCCAGCTTCATGCGCGCCGCTGACAGGGATGCGGCGCGACTGCGCCTGTCCGTGCTGCCGACGCTGGGCACCAGTTGGCTGACGCCGCGGCTGGGCATGTTCCGCGCCCGCCACCGGCAGTTCGTGCTGGAACTGGACCTGTCGGCAGCGCCGCAGGATCTGGCCGCCGGTCACTTCGATGCCGCCATCCGCAATGGCCAGGGCGAATGGCCGGGTCTTCAGGCAACTCCCTTGTTTCCCAGCGTGTTCACACCGTTGTGTGCGCCGGCGCTGTTGCACGAGGCGCGTGGGCTGGGCAGCAGCGCGCTGGAGATTCCCCTGCTCGGGCGGCCGGACTGGTGGGCCCTGTGGTTTGCCGCGCACGGGCACATTCCACCGCCGGCACCGGAGAGTTTCGTCGCGCCCTTTGCCGTCGAGCATCTGGATGTCGGCGCCGCGATCGCCGGGCAAGGCATCGCCATTGGTTCGCCGATCCTTTTCCAGGCCGAGCTGGACAGCGGGCGGCTGGTGCAGGCGCATCCGGGTGTCGCCAGCGACGGTCGCAGTTTCTGGTTCGTGGCACCCACGGCGCGAAATGGCAGTGCCAAGGTCATTGCATTGCGTGACTGGCTGGTCGAGCAGGCCGCTGAGGCGCGGCACGCGGCACGCCACTACCTGGCCCAGGCGGTGGTGCCATGAACCAGAGCCCCGAACTGCTGCGGCGCCTGCTGCGTGCCAAGGACCGGATGGACCGCGCCAGCCATGAGGAATGGCCGGTCGCGCGCCTGGCCGAGGTCAGTGCAGTGTCGCCGGCGCACTTCGCCCGCTCGTTCAAGCAGGCCTTCGGGCTGCCACCGCACCGCTATCTCCTCAGCCGGCGCATCGAACGGGCCGTGGCGATGTTGCGTGACACCGAGTTGCCTGTCACCGAAATCGCCGCGCAGACCGGGTGGAGCAGCCTGGGTACCTTCGGCCGCATCTTCCGTGACATCACCGGTGACAGCCCGGGCAATGTGCGTGAGCGTGAGCGTGCAACCCCGGCGGCGTCGGCCAGCGTGCCGGAATGCCATGCACGCGCCGCACAGCGCCCGGACCTGAAGATCGCAGTTTTGGAGAAGCGCCGCCGCGAGGCGGTTGCTAACGTGGACCCCACCTGAGGGAGGTCCCATGACGAACACTGTGAACACGGTCGGCCTGTATGTGCGCGACCAGGATGAGGCGCTGGCGTTCTACGTCGGCAAGCTCGGCTTCGAAGTGCATACCGACGTACGCAATGGCAGCTACCGATGGCTGACGGTACGCAGTCCGGGCCAGGATGGTTTCCAGCTGGGCCTGTTCGTGCCAGGCCCGCCCACCCACGACGCCGCTACCGCGCTTTCGCTGCAGCAGTTGGTCGCCAAGGGCGCAATGCCGCCGCTGGTGCTGGCCGTGGATGACTGCCAGGCGCGCTACGCGCAATGGCTGGCACAGGGCGTGGAATTCACCCAGGAGCCGATCGAGCGCTATGGCGCTGTCGACGCCGGATTCCGTGATCCATCAGGCAACGGCTGGAAGATGATCGAAGCGCGCTCCGAGGCGAGGCGCCGGCAATGAGCCGCAGTGGCTGGGCACGGCCCGTGCATCGTTGGACCTCGATCGTCTTCACCCTGGCGGTGATCGCCAACTTCGTGGTGCGCGGGCTGGGGCAGGGCGAGCCCGCGGCGTGGATCACCTATTCGCCGCTGCCGCCGCTGTTCCTGCAACTGTTCACCGGCCTGTACCTGTTCGCGCTGCACTACGCCGGAAAGCGCCGCAGCGCCGCACTGGGCACTGCGGGCTGAGCAGGGTCAGGCGACGGCGTCAACCGCGTAGGCGGCAAGCAGGCCCGGCAGCTGGTCCATGCGCTGGAAAATCACCTTTGCACCCGCAGCACGCAGGGCTTCCGGCGTACTGTGGTGCGGGCCACCCTCACTGAAGCCGAACACGGTGGCGCCTGCGGCAACGCCCGCAGCGGCGCCGGTGACGGTGTCCTCGATCACTGCACAGCGCGTCGGGTCCACGCCCAGTGCTGCGGCAGCAGCCAGATACACGTCCGGGTGCGGCTTGGTGCGCGGCATGTCCTGGCCGCTGAAGACGTGGTCGCCGAAGGCATCGAGGATGCCGACCTTGCCCAGCTGCAGCTTCACCTTGAACAGGTCGGCACCGGAAGCGCAGGCGATCCGCCCGCCGGTGGCCGCAGCGATCGCACGCACGGCCTCGGGCGCCCCCTGGATCGCTTCAAGGTCACGTTCCAGTGCCCGGTTGCGCTGCTGGCGGAATTCTTCAAGCCATTCCTCGGTGAACGGCTTGCTGGTGCGCTCTGCAATCAGACCGGCCAGATGGGCCACGGACTGGCCGAGGAAGACTTCACCCGCCTGCGCCGGGGTCAGCGCCCAGCCGCGTGCGGTCAGCATTTCCGAGAGAACGCGGGCGACCAGCGGCTCGGAATCGACGAGTACGCCGTCGCAGTCGAACAGCACGGCATCAAACGGGAAACGGGACATCTACAGCTCCAGGGGGCAATGCAGTGGTGCAATTGCCCGCCATTTTCCCACAGCCATCCCTGTGTGGCACCCGGACCGGGTGCCACCCATTCCCGGCCGGCCGGTCAGCCCAGGTCACAACCCGCCGGCTGCGGCCAGGTGCTGGCCGGCAGCATGTTCTTCAACGAGGCGGGTGCGTTGATCGCCACGTAGCTCGCACCCAGCAGCTCCTCCAGATCGGCGATGGTCACCAGATAGTTGTCGAGGCTGCCCAGATTGGCTTCGTTGGGAATGATCCAGCTGATCGCCTTGGCGGTGCCGGTGTTCGGGTCACGGGTGATGATGGTCTTCCAGAAGAACTCCGGCGTCGGGATGCCGTGGCTGGAAAGGAAGTAGTCGTTGGAGGCGTCGCCGTAGACCACGCCACCATAGACATCCACCGGCGCGATGTCGCGGTAGCACTCGGCCACGTTCTCGGCCTTCACCCAGATGCCCTGGTTGAAGCTGGACACCTGCGGAACGATGTTGGTCATGTAGTTGGCGCGGCGGATGTAGGTCGCGTTGTAGTCCATGTGGTTGGACGTCACCAGATGGCCGCGGTCATAGCCAGACTTGATGCTGGCGTAGGAAGCGGTGCTGGTCTGGCCGAGGCAGCCTCCCGGCAGGTCCGGATCCTTGTAGAAGCTGGACGGGCGCGCGGCCGAGCCGGTGTCTGCGGTCAGGGTGTATTCGTAGCGGGTGGCGCTGTGGATGCTGCAGTCGTAGGTGAGCACGAAGCCGCCCTTGTTGAGGGTGACGACCTGGGCCTGGGCAGCGCCGGCGAAGGCACTGAGGACGAACGCGAAGAAGAAGCTTGCAAGGCGCATTGCGGTTCTCCAGCAGAAGTTCAGGGCGCAGCCGTCCGCCACGACCAGGCCGGGGCGAAGTCATGGGAGGGCGTTGCGGGGACGGGTGCTACGGATTGCGGTAGGACGTGACCGCGATGACAGGGCCGTGGGGGCCGTGCGGTGTCGTAAGCGTCACAAGCTGTCGTCTTTCGGTCAACGACGAAAAGACCAAGCTGTGACAGCGCGCAAGCACTGGAGATGTGTCAGATGGAGCAGGGCGTGACTGAAACCCAGGCGTGCTAGGGCATCGCGACGCCTGCAGCGGTCGTCAGGGGTTCGCCTTCAACACGTAGTCGCCATTGCGTGTTCCCGGCACCAGCGACCACTCCGGCTTCAGGTCCAGCGACCATCCCGGCCCCTGCAGCGGCGGCTCAGTATTTGCGGGCGCCTGCACGAACACCGCCTTCCAGTCGCTCTGCATCAACGCACCGTCGGTGACTTCCAGGCTGCCCCAGACGTCGGTCAGCCGCATCGTTGGATATACCGTGCCACGGCCAGGCAACGGCTGCATCGTGTTGGGGTTGAACTGGATGCGCATGCTGCGCAGGTCCAGGCGCACGACCGGGCCTGTCACGAAGCGCGCACGATTGTGTTCCAGCTGCGCCAGGCGCTGCTGTTCGCGCAGCGTTTCAGCTTCGCGCAGTGCTGGCCCGTCGTAGCGCGTGGCAGCTGCCCGCAGTGCGGTAACGTCCGTCTGTGGAGGTGCACCGGTCGCTTCGGCCAGGCGCGTGCCGAGATCCCGGGCGTGGTGGGCGAGATCGCTGCGCCAACCGGGGGCCGCCTGGTCCAGCAGCAGGCCATAGGCCGGGCCGGTGGCGTAGGCGAAAGAGCGGACGAAGCTGCGATCAGCAACGTGCGCCCGGAGGTCATGCAGCGCCGCCTGGACGCGTGTCGCGGGTGACGGGTTGCCGACGACCACGCCGGTGTATTCAGCCAGGCCCTCGTTCAATTCCAGCGCGGCTTCGTCCTGCGCGGCCGCAGGGAACTGGTGGTGGCGTTCGGCGCGGAATGCAAGCGCATCCATCATCGCAGTGTGCTGCGCCACTGCATCGGTGGCCGCAAGCGCATCCGCCAGTG
The DNA here is from genome assembly GCF_059371575.1 of Stenotrophomonas sp. YJH_SMC_4. Taxonomy (NCBI): domain Bacteria; kingdom Pseudomonadati; phylum Pseudomonadota; class Gammaproteobacteria; order Lysobacterales; family Lysobacteraceae; genus Stenotrophomonas; species Stenotrophomonas sp. YJH_SMC_4. The sequence continues at coordinate 191,753 of NZ_JCAFUR010000006.1, read as the reverse complement.
CGCGCCATTCCAGTTGCAGCCAGTAGCGTCCTTCAAGCGTGTCGAGGTGTTCGTTTCCGCCCTCGGTCGGCGCGATGATGGGCAACGCCGGTTGCAGGCGATGGAACATTTCGTGAGCCAGCAGGGTACTGCGCCGGGACGCGTCCTGCGGCAATGGCCACAGCAGCTGCGTCCAGCGTGTGCCGGACCAGTCCACGGCGGTATTGGCGACGATCGCATCGGCCGGAAGCTGGCCTGCGAACAGGTTACCGCTTGCCTTCAGCGCCCCCTGTACGTCTGCGTGCGAGGCGATGACCTGACGGCTCCCTGGATCAACCAGCATCATCGGCCCGCACAGGGAGTGCCCCCACAGTCGGCCCTGGTCTCCGTTGCAGAGTTGTTCTGCGTGCAGGAAGACCTCCCGGGCCGCCGCGTCGGAGAGCTCCCGTTCGTTGGCCATCACGGTTGGTTGCGCACATAGCGCCAGTACAGCAAGCAGCAGGAAGCGTGACCCCATGACGTCCATTCATCCTTGAGACCGAGCTCTAATAGCATCGATCCCACGGGCCGGCAACGCAGCAAACGTCATGCTGCGTCGCAAGGTGCCACCCACCATTCGCACTGGTACGGTCCAACCCGTTGCACCACCACCGACGGGGAGAGACGACGATGCGCAAGGTATTGCTGCTGTTGATCCTGCTGACCGGCCTGGCGCCGACCGCCTGGGCCGCCACGGTCAAGACCACCCACCGCACCATTCCCGGCTGGGATGGAACGCCTCTCGGGGCCTTCGTCATCGAACCGCAGGACGCGGGCAGCGGGCGCTATCCGCTGCTGGTGATGCCCAGCAGCTGGGCGGTGCCCAGCGTGGAGTACGTGGGGGTGGCGCAGTCGCTGGCTCGGCGCGGCTATGTGGTGATCAGCTACAGCTCGCGTGGCTTCTGGGAATCCGGCGGCAGCATCGACATCGCCGGCCCAGCCACGGTCGAAGATGTCAGCGCCCTGATCGATTGGGCGCTGGACAACACCCGCGCCGACCCGGCCCGGATCGGCGTTTCGGGCATCTCCTACGGTGCGGGCACCAGCCTGCTGGCGGCGGCACGCGATCCGCGCATCAAGGCCGTGGCAGCGCTCAGTGGCTGGGCCGATCTGCAGGCCTCGCTGTACAGCAACGATACCCCGAGCGCGCAGGGCATCGCCCTGCTGGTGGCGGCCGGGCTGGTGACCGGACGTGCCGGCTCGGAGCTGGCCACGATCAACCGCAATGTGCTGGTCGGCAACTACCAGGGCGCGGTGGATTCGCTGCTACCGGTGGCGGCGCAACGCAGTCCTGCGGCCAGCATCGACGAGATCAACGCCAACCAGCCGGCGGTGTTCCTGGCCAACGCCTTCAACGACAGCCTGTTCCCGCCGGGCCAGCTGGTTGACTTCTTCAACCGGCTGAAGGGCCCGAAGCAGCTGCAGCTGCGCCACGGCGACCACGCGCTCAACGAAGCGTTCGGTGCACTGGGCATCCCCAATGAAGTCTATGACCAGGTGGGCGACTGGTTCGATCACTATCTGAAGGCGGCGGCCAACGGCATCGACCGCCAGCCGGCGGTGCAGCTGAAGTCACAGAAGGGCAGCTGGAGCAGTTACCCGGACTGGCAGGCGACCAGCAAGGGTGCGGTCAGCTACGGCCTGACCGCACCCTCTGGCCTGCTGCTGCCGACCGGTGGCCTGGTCGAGAATGGCAGCAATACTGGCTGGAACTATCGCATCGGCAGCGGGCTGCTGACCGCAGCCAGTTCCGGCGTGGCGATGGCCTCCGGCGCGCTGCAGATGATCAATCTGCCGCCGGGTGCCTACGTGCCGTTTGTTGGCCGCAGTGCTGCCGGCGTCTGGCAGGGGCCGATCCAGTGGAGCGCCAAACGGCTGGACGGTACGCCGGAAGTGCGCCTGACGGTCACGCCCAGCCGCGCCAATACCACGCTGTATGCCTACCTGTACGCCGAGGATGTGCTGGGCAACGGCCAGCTGATCAGCCACAAGCCGTACACGCTGCGCGGTGCCACGCCGGGCCAGCCGAAGACGCTCGACCTGCGGCTGGAAGCGAGCAGCTGGAACCTTCCAGCCGGCAGCCGCCTGACCCTGGTGGTTGATACCGTGGATCTGCGCTATGCGGGCATCAGCCAGTTGGGTGGCACGGTGAGCTTCAGTTCACCGGCGAACGCGCCGTCGGTATTGAAGGTGCCGCTGCATTGATGTGGCGCCGTGCCCGTTGCGGCGGGCACGGTACGCCAGCGCGGAAAGCTGCGAGACTGCAGGTCGGTCCGGTAGAGGGATGAATCCATGGCCATTGCATGGCTGTTGCTGGGTGCAGTGCTGGCTGCACCTGCCACGCAGGACGCGCCGATCGACTGGCCGAGTACGCTGCAGAAGGATCTGGAGGCTGCCGATGCGGCGATGCGCGGCAGCCATCCCGGGGCCGTTGATCGGCAGAACCCCGGATTCGGCGCCCAGCTGGACGCTGCCCTGGCACTGGCACGCTCCCGCGTTGGAAAGGCGAAGAGTTTCGCGGGCTACTGGTGGGCCATGAAGGGCTATGCAGCCTCTTTCAACGATGGTCATGTCAGCCTCAATGCGCTTGCCGGGGCTCCCGAGCTGCCAACGCGGTGGCCCGGCTTCCTGACCGGCTTCGATGGCGACACGCAGGTGGTCGTGACCGTGGACGGTGGCCCAGGCCATCCGCCACTTGGAGCACGATTGCTGTCCTGTGATGGCATCGATGCACAGACGCTGGCTGCGCGCAGGATCGGGGACTTCAGCGGGCGCTGGAACCTGCAGGCGAGCCGCATCCACGGCGGCGGTGAGGTATTGCTGGAGCAGGGCAATCCTTACGTGCCGGCACTGCGCACCTGCGTTTTCCTGGTGGACGGACGCGAGAAATCCTATGCACTGCAGTGGCAGCCGCTGCAGGCCGCACAGCGCAAGGAGCGGCTGGCCGACACCCGGCGCAGCTTCCGACCGGCCAATGGCTGGCACACGATGCCCAATGGCGGCTACTGGATCACCACAAGCAGCTTCAATGCCGATCCCACTGCGGCCAATTTCAAGGAGCTGACCCGGATGCTGCAGCAACTCACCCCGGTGGCTGATGCGTTGCGGCAGGCGCCATGGGTTGTGCTCGATGTGCGCGGTAACAGCGGTGGTGCGTCGCACTGGAGCATCGAGCTGGCGCGGTTGATCTGGGGGCGCGAGGCCGTGGACGCAGTGCGTGACGACAGCTGGGTGGAGTGGCGGGCGTCCGAGCCCAACATCGCACAGCTGCGTGGCTTTCTGGAGAAACTGAAGCAGGCACCTGACGCATCACCGGCGTTGCTACACATGCTGCAGTCCGTGACCGAAGGGATGGCGCAGGCAAGAGAGCAAGGCCAGCCATTTTGGCGGGAACCGGCCAATGATCCGGCCGCCGCGGTATCGCAGGTAGAGCAGGCCGGATCCGGACACACGGGCAGGGTGGTGATCGTGGCCGATGCCTCCTGTGGCTCGGCCTGCCTCGATGCACTGGATCTGTGGAAGCGGCTGGGCGCGATGCAGGTCGGCGTCGAGACTTCGGCCGACAGCCTCTACATGGATGTCAGGCCGGAGCGGCTGCCGAGCGGCCTGGCCAGGATCTCCGTACCGATGAAGGTTTTCCGGGGCCGGGTGCGCGGTTCCAATGAACCGCATGTTCCGGATCGTCGCTATGACGGCGACATGCGGGACACACGCGCACTGGAAGCGTGGCTGCTGGCGCTGTGAGGACGCGCCTGCCCATGACGCGGGATTCCCGCGTGCTGTTGCCGGACGCAACGCTGGGTCAGCGCAGGTCCGGTGGATTCATCGAAGCGTCGCGGACACAGGGATCACCGGCGTCCGGTGTCAGGCGCGCCTCGATGTCCGGTGGAAACTGCGGAATCCTGCTGGTCTGCATCACCACCCAGCGCATGATCGTGTGCAGGTAGTTGAGTGGCAGCATCGTGAGCCACATGAAACCCGGGAGCTGCGCGTCTTCGGCGAAGATGCGCTCCTTGCCGGACGCGAAGCTCTCGCGCTTGCCGTCCAGCGGCATGCAGCAGAGCACCGCGTCCACGACGGCTGCCGGTCCTTCTTCCATGTAGCGCCGCAGGAACTCCCAGTGGGCATGTGCGTTCTCGATGCGAGAGGTCGCGATGCAGAACGCGAACGTCTCCCGTACTGTGACGCCATCTGCGTCCAGGATCAGTCCGCGGACATCCCAGTTGTACCATCCGAAGGTTCCGGTTCCGCGGCCAAGCGTGAAATAGACCTGGTCCCAGGGCACGCTGAGGGTGGTGCCATCCAGCCGGAACACGTGTATCTGCCGGTGCTTGCGATCGAGCGCGATCGGATAGTAGGTCCAGCGGAACAGCTCGAGGCAAGCCACCCAGATGCTCGCTGCAATGAAGGCGGCCAGCATCGCCATGCCGATGAATATCGCCTCCCACAGGCCGTTTTCGTTGGGTAGCCTGTTCACGATCAGCAACCAGAGCAGCATCAGCATGCCGCCCAGCCCGAAGGCAATACCGATCGCGCCCAGCAGGGCTGCAAAGCCACGCGCGGCGAACCAGCGATCCACCGAAACCAGGCCGTTCGAATTCATCTTCACCACGCACAGCTGCGCCAACGGCACGACATCCACCCGCTTCTTCTGCAGCAGGCGGTGCTCGCGTTCAAACGCATTCAGCGGGCGGTTGTTTGGAAACTTGCGCGTGTATCCGGTGTAATCCATGGGCGATCCCTGCGCGATTCCAGCGCCCGTTGGATTCTAGCGGGATTCTCCCGGGGGAAGATCAGCGACGAACGTCGCACGGGTGGCTCTCCATCAGTGCCCGGACTTCAGCTTCGCGGGCAGGGCTGAAGTCGCCGGGAATGGCGTGCTTCAACGCGCCCGCGGCCAGTCCGAAGCGGACGGTGCTTTCTGCGTCTAGACCGGACAGCAATCCGTGCAGGATGCCGGCGGCAAAGGCATCGCCACCGCCGATGCGATCAACGATGCCGGGCAGCGGCCTCGGAGCAGCCTGCGCGCGGGTTCCATCGCGTCCCAGCAGCAGCGCACCGAGCACGTGATGGTCGGCGCTGATCACCTCGCGCTGGGTGCAGGACAGCCACCGCAGGTGCGGGAACGCGGCAAAGGCAGCGGCCGCAGCGGCCTCGGTTCGGGCGACCGCATCGTCCTGCGCGAAGTGCAGCCCCAGCACCAGTTCGATGTCCCGACGATCGGCAAAGACAATGTCGGCCTCGGCGAAGACCTCGCGCAGGATCGCCGCTGCGTCGCCATCCCAGCGTCGCCACAGTGAGGGACGATAATTGCCGTCGAAGGACACCTGCACTCCGGCCGCGCGAGCCGCACGCACGGCACCCAGCACCGACTCGGCCACTTTGGCGCCCAGCGCCGGACTCACGCCCGAGACATGCAGCAGGTGCGCGCCGGACAGCAGGGCGGGCCACGCATGGTCACTGGCATTGCTGTTTGCGAATGCAGAACCGGCCCGGTCATACACCACTTCACTGGCGCGCTGCACCGCACCGGTCGCCAGGAAGTACAGGCCCATGCGGTCACCCTCCACTTCACGCACGGCGGCCACGCCCACGCCATGCCGCCGCAGCTCGGCCACGGCATGCCGGCCCAGCGCGTTACCGGGTACCGTGCTGACCATCTGCACATCGTGGCCCAGGCTGGCCAGCGAGACCGCCACATTGGCCTCGGCACCTCCCACATGGACCTGCAGCTGCGGCGTCTGCAGCAGCAGTTCACGACCGGGCGCGCCCAGGCGCAGCAGCAACTCACCGAAACAAACGACGCGGCTCATCGGTTCTCTCTCACTCGGGGGTGGTGCAGCCCAGCATGCGCAGATCGATGGCATCGGCCATGCGCCGGTAGCCTTCGTCGTTGGGATGCAGATGGTCGCGGGTGATCTCGTTGGGCAACGATTCGGCTGCCTTCGGGTCACGCAGCGCGGCATCGAAATCGATGATGCCATCGAAGCCGCTGTTGCCGCCGCGTGCCCACTGGTTGATCGTGGTGCGGGTGGCGGCGGACACGGGCTCGTAGCGCTCGGAACCGCCGAACGGGGTCAACGTACCCAGCCAGGCGCGGATGCCGTGCGCATGCAGCCGCGCCGCAACCTGTTGATAGCCCAGCAGCATGTCCGCCGCATTGCGTCCAGGCAGCGGCTGCGCGCCACCGCCGTGGCGGATGTCGTTGATGCCTTCGAACAGGATCACCTGATCGGCGTCGGCCACCGCGATCACATCGCGATCCAATCGTGACAGCGCACTGTGGCTGCGGCCATGGTCAAGCAGCTTGTTGCCGCTGATGCCCTGGTTGAGTACCACGAACCGGTTCGGGCAGGCCTGCTGCAGGCGCTGCGCCAACCGCTCCGGCCACTGGTTGAAGGTGCCGCGTCGTGCGGTGGCGCCTTCCGTGATGGAATCGCCCAGCGCCACGATTACCTGGGGACGATCATCACGCTGCACCATCACTGCCGAGAAAACGTTCTGCTGGTAACTCAGCCGCACGCTGTCGGCGACGGCTGTCTGCCTGCCATCTGCGACCCGCAGCTCGGTGCGGCGCACGGCGGGGCGGGTGGGCTGCGGGAAATAGGCACTCACGCTGATCTCCTGCAGCGCCGCCACCGGCATCCGCACCGGGTCGCTCAGCAGCGCGGCTCCGACCGGCACCTCGATGACCGCGCGGCCATCCACCGTTACCGGCAGCGGTGCGGCCTTGCCGTTCTTCACTCCCACGCGCAGGTCCTCGACCCGCAAGGGCGCCGTGCCGAGCTCGTTGCTGATGCGCAGCCGCAGCGCATCGCCACGGCTGCCGATACGCATGTCCTGGCGCACGGTCTGTGCGGCGAACTGTACCGGCGCATCGGACGTTCCGTCCTTGCGGTCGGGCGCGGGCGCGGCCGTCCAGGCAGTGACCCACACGGGTGCGGCCCACACGGCGGGCGCCGTCATGGCGGAGCAGAGCGTCAATGAAAACAGAAGTGTCCAGCGCTGCATGGGCAGGAGTCCGGTAAGGTGTCAGGAGAAGTAGGTGCCGCCGTTGACGTCCAGATTCGCGCCGGTGATGAACGCCGCCGCATCCGAGGCCAGGAACACCGCAGCGTCGGCGGCTTCGTCCGGCGCGCCCTGGCGGCGCAACGGGGTGGCGCCGGCAACGGCCGTGCGTACTTCCGGCTTGGTGAATTCATCGTGGAAGCGGGTGGCGATCATGCCGCAGCACAGCGCGTTCACCCGGATACCCTTCGGCCCCAGCTCCTTGGCCATGGCGCGGGTGAAGGTCATCACCGCCGCCTTGGCGGTGGCGTAGATCGATGCGCCCGGGCCGCCGCCATCACGACCTGCCTGCGAGGCGAAGTTGACGATGGCCGCGCCTTCGAGCATGTGCGGCACCACCGCGTGGGTGGTGAGGTAGGTCGAGGTCAGGTTCAGGTCCATCACGGTGTGGAAGAACACCGGGTCGATGTCGGCCAGCGGCCGGCGCTGCACCATGCCACCGGCCACGTTCACCAGCAGGTCGATGCGCTCGCCGAACGCGGCCTGTGCCGCAGCGACCAGGCCGGCGACGGCCGTGGCATCGGTGACGTCGGCGCGATGCACCATGGCCTGGCCACCGGCCGCCTGGATCCGTGCCAGCGTTTCCTGGGCACTGGCCTCGTCATTGGCGTAGTTGATGCAGACGCGTGCACCGGCGGCAGCCAGCTTGATCGAAACGGCGCGACCGATATCGCGGCCACCGCCGGTGACAATGGCCACCTTGTCCTGGAACGACATGCGGAAAACTCCTTGGTTTGCGGGGGGATGAAAAACGTGGGCTCAACCGCCGCGGCGGTCGAGCTTCCGGATAGGGCCGGTCCACCACCACAGCGCGGCCAGCGACAGCGGCACCAGGGCGGCAACGAGGATGAAGATCGGGGCATAGGAGTGGCGGGTCAGCACCGGCACCAGCCAGGTGGTGATCAAGGTGCCGGCCACGGCGGCCAGGCCACCCAGGCCTGCCAGCGTGCCCACCGAGCGGCCGTCGAACAGGTCGCCCGGCAGGGTCTGGATGTTGCCGATGGCCACCTGGAAGCCGAACAGCACCGCAGCGATTGCCAGCACCGCCAGCAGCGGCTGGTTGGCCAGCACGGCACCCAGCAGGGCAGGAGCCATGACCACGCAGCCCAGCGTGATGGACAGCTTGCGGGCGCGGTCCACGCTGTGCCCGGCGCGGATCAGGCGCCCGGACAACCAGCCACCACTCAGGCTGCCCAGCATCGCGCCGACAAACGGAACCCAGGCGAACAGGCCGATCTGCTTGATGTCGAAGCCGAAGGTTTCAGCCAGGTAGATCGGCAGCCAGGACACGAACAGCCACCAGATCGGGTCCAGCAGGAAGCGGCAGGCGAGCATGCCCCAGCTCTGCCGGTGGGCCAGCAGCTCACGAACGCTGGCCTTCGGCGCCACCACCGCCTGTTGCCCGGCCTGGTCTTCCTGGATCAGCCGGCGCTCGGCATCGCTCACCCACGGGTGCTTGTCCGGGCCGGCGCGGTAGACAAACAGCCATGGCAGCAGCCACAGGAAACCGATTGCACCGACCAGCACGAAGGTGCCGCGCCAGCCCAGCCACAGGTACAAGCCGGCGATGGCCGGTGCGGACACGATCGCGCCGATCGACGCACCCGCGTTGAACACGCCTTGCGCCAATGCGCGCTCGCGCGCCGGGAACCACTCGGCATTGGCCTTCACCGCGCCCGGCCACGCGCCTGCTTCGCTGATGCCGAGCATCGCCCGCACCAGGCTGAAGGACAGCATCGAATGGGTGATCGAGTGCAGGGCGATGGAGATCGACCACACGCTGATCGACAGGGCGAAACCCAGGCGCGTGCCGATCATGTCGAACAGGCGGCCGAACAGGAACTGGCCGGCGGCGTAGAACAGCATGAACACCGTCACCAGCAGGGCGTAGTCATCCTTGGTCGCGCCCACTTCCCTGGCGATTTCCGGCCACATCACCGCCAGTGCGTTGCGGTCGATGTAGTTGATGACCGTGGCCACGGCAATCAGGCCCACGATCAGCCAGCGCACGGCTGAACGCACCGGCACCTTGCGCAGCTTGGCCACCACCGCAGGGCCGTTCATTTGCCGTCACCCTTGCTGCGGTCCAGGCGCGCATGGCTGCCGTTCCAGCGGTAGACGTGGCCGTCGACGGTCACGCTGTGCTCGCTCGTGGTGGCGCTGTTATCGGCGACACCCAAGGCGATGCGTGCACCGCTGGCCAGGCGCAGCTCGATCACCTCGGCATCGCTGCCGCGGGTACGCACGATCTCCCTGATGCGGCTGTCGGCGCCATGCACGTACTCGGCGGTGCCGTTGTACTCGCCATGCGGCTCCAGCACGCTGAAGAAGGTGACGTCCTTCTGGCCGTCCACGCGCTGCAGCAGGGCAGGCTCGCGGCGCAGGTTGAATTCCGGATCGTTCGCGCCGCTTTCCACCAGCAGCGCCTGCGCCGGCGCACTGCTGCCGAAGCGGTAGGTGTAGAAGCGCCCGTCCAGCAGCCACGCCAGCGACCGCGGCTCGCTGCCGGGTTTGCTGCGTGCATCCAGCCACAGGTGCTGGTAGCCGTTGTCCTTGCCCAGAACCGGGCGCTGGCTGGGGAAGTGCTCGGCCTCGAAGCCGGTGGTGACGATGTGGCCGTTGAAGTGCAGCGGCAGGTCGTAGCGCGCGGCCTTGTCGCCGTGCACCTGCAGCAGGTCCAGCACCACCGGCAAGCCCAGGTCGGGGTGGCGCAGCAGCGCCTGGGTGCGGGTGAACGCCACGCCGGGATAGGCATCGCGCATCGTTGCCGAGGCAATCTGGGTATCGGCATCGGCCTGGAAGAAGCGCACTTGCGGGGCATGCGCCTCGCCACGCTTCCAGTCGCCGTTGAAGTGGCTCTGCTCGTCCACCACCAGGGTGTTGTGGGCCACGGTCTGCTTGGCCCAACTGCGGTTCTCGGCCAGGTAGATGCCACCGCGCTTGGCTTCCACGTTGAGGAAGCGGGTGGCGCCGTAATCGGTCACCACCGGGTTGCCGTTGTCGTAGAACAGCCAGTTGAGCTTGTCGAAGTGGCCGTGTCCCATGCCCTGCATCGTGTCCTTCTGCACCAGTGCCTGGCCGCGTTCGCCGTTCATGCGCAGGATCGCCAGGCCGCCGCGGTCGCCGTCGGGGCCATCGCGCAGCAGCATCGGGCGGTAGTCGAAGGGCCTGGCCTTGTTGGCGGCCAGTGCCTGCGCCACCTGCAGGCCTTCGGGCGAAAGCAGCAGGCGTTTCTGCTGCTGGGCCACCGACAGCAGGCGGTCATCACCGGTGCGCGCATAGGCGATGCCGATGCCGGCCACCAGCTCTTCGGTGTCGATGCCCTTGTCCAGGATCGCATCGTTGATCGGGAAGAACAGGCCGCCATAGCTGGACTGCACCAGCACATCCACCGCCTTCAGCAGCACGCCATCGCGACGCGCGAAGATCTTCCGCTGCGGCTCATTGCGTTCGATGGCGTTGGCGAACAGCAGGAACGGCGCCAGTGCATAGCGCTGGTAGTAGGGGCCTTCCTCGTAGTAGCCATCGGGCGAGAACAGCAGGTCGATCTGCCGCAGGAAGCCGAACTTGTCGTCCTTCTGTCTGCCGCGCAGGGACTTCTCCACCAGTTCCTGGTCGCGCAGCACGTAGCCGGTCATGCCGGTGGCGGCCACCGCCCACGTGGCGTGGTTATGGATCTGGTCGTAGTTCTTCGGTTCGCTGACGAGGAACTCGGCCATCGGCCGGAACACCTTCGATTCGATGGTGCTGCGGTCCTCGGCGGATAGCGTGTCACGGATCGCGTCGTAGCCCTGGATGGCGTTGACCAGCCACACCGAATCGTTGAGCACCTGCCAGAACACGCGCCCGGGAATCTGGCCGCGACCCTCCGGATGCGGGCCCAGCGTGGGGTAAAGCTGGGCATACTGCAGCAGCATGTCGCGCGCGTAGTCCACGTAGGCCCTGTCGCCGGTCAACCGGTACAGCGTGCCCGCCGCCAACAGTGCCTGGTAGTTGCGCTTGTGCTGTTCATGGGTGCGCCCGCCGCCCTTGTCCCTGGGCACCGGCACGTCGATGCCGGCCTTCATCATCTTCTTCAGTGTTGCCTCGGTGCGCGCCTGCTCCTTGGCGAACCACGGGTAGCGGCTGCCTTCGCTGGCCATCTGCTGCCACTGCGCAGCGGTGACCAGCACCGGCGCGGTGTCGGCCTGCCGCGCAGCGGCAGCGGGCGCTGCGAGCAGCGACGCGGTCGGCAGCAGGGCGCAGGGGGCGGCCAGGGCCAGGAAAACGAACAGCGGCTGCAACCTCATCGATCAACTCCATTGCGGGTGCGTGACAGGGCAACTTCGCCCACCTTGGGATACCAGTCGACGCCGGTCGCCTCGCGCGCGGTCATCGCCAGGGCAGGATCGGCGCCCACGGCGGGCAGGGCAGGCGTGGCCACCCACAATCCGCTGGCAGCCTGCTGCAGGCTGACGCCACGGCCCTCTACGCCACCCGGGAACACGGTGCTGGCTGCCGGCGACTGCACGTTGCCGCTGAAGTCGATGCCGGCCAGCGAACTGGCGGCATTCGGCGGGTTCCTGCTGCTGCGGTTGACGATCAGGTTGCCGGTGAAGCGGCTGCTGCTGGCGGCGACCACGATGCCTTTGGCTTCATCGTGGCCGACGCCGAAACTGATCTTCGCCACGTCCACGAAGGTGTTGCGATTGATCGTGGCATTCACCACCGGCGCATAGCCGGACAGCGGAGGACTGGCCTGCGCATCCATCACCGCCAGTGCCGAGCGGTTGCTGGACCCGGCCAGCCGCTCGAAGTAGTTGTTGCTGACGGTCTGGTCGGCGTTGATGATGCGTACGCCGCCGGTGCCGGCCTTGTCATCGCCGAGGAAGACGTTGTCGATCACCCGGTTGCCGTTGCCATGGCGCAGGGTCAACGCGCCGGCCGAACGGTAGAACACGTTGCCGCGGTAGGTGTTGCCGCCGGACTTGTTGCTGATGATCTCAGTCTCGCCGTCGCAGCCTTCGAACCAGTTGTTCTCCACCGTGCTGTTGGAATCGCTCAGTGAGCTGTCGCTGGTGCCGACGCGGATCGTTTCGCCCCCGTTGACGCCCAGCGCCGGGCGCGGCCCGAACCAGTTGTGGTCGATACGGTGCTGGTTGTCCAGGCCCTGGGTGGCATCGCGCACCACCACCACGGTCGGCCCGGCGTTGGTCTTGCCGCGCAACTGGCTGTGATCCAACCGGTTGTTGCTGCCATACAGCGATACCCAGTAGTCCTGGTCGCTGGCATCCGGGTTGGTGTAGTCATCGATCACCAGGCCGGTGACGCGGCTGTTGCTGGCGACTGCCTTGCTCGACTCGCGGAACGCCACCACCGCATCACCCGGCGCATAGCCGTTGCGGAACACCAGGTTGGACACCTGCAGGTAGTTCCCGGCCAGGCGCAGGTCCGAGCGTCCGCTGAGGACGACCTTGCCGGCGGTCTGCGCGCGCAGCACGATCGGTGCGGCTGCCGTGCCCTGACCCTTAAGCAGCAGCCGGGCATCGGTCCAGGTGCCGTCAGCCAGCACGATCTCATCGCCAGGCTGCAGCGCCGAGGCGGCGGTAGTGAACTCCGCGACATCGTGGACGAGCCAGCTGGCTGCACTTGCTGCTGAAGTGGTCAGGCACATTGCCAGACCAGTGGTCAGGCAAAACAGCCATGAATCATTGGATCGGTGACGCGCCAGTGAGTGAATGCGCATGAAATCCTTCCAGGGACGGCCGGGCCGTCGTTTCAGGGTGGGCCTGCATACCACTTTCGGGTCTGTTGTAAGCCAGCTTTCGCGCAAAGTCATGCTGCATGAGCACATTAAATTGCGATCAACTGGTATGGGTCAAAGGCCTTTGAACAATCGCATACCAATTGGTTGACATTTTCATGTCGCCGTGCCGAAGCTGCGTCCCACGCCTGGCATGCAGGCGATCCTTTGGGAGGAGGAAACCATGCGGCGACCCGCCGGAGCAGTGCACAGCATCTCGTTGTCCCCCACACCCCTGATCGTGGCGCTGCTCGCCGTGCTGGCGGGGCTGCCCACGGCCCAGGCGCAATCCGGCAAGGACGCGGCAGGGCAGGATCCCACCACGCTGGACCAGGTGCAGGTCACCGGCATCCGCGAATCGATGCAGAGTTCGATCAACAAGAAGCGCGATGACACGGTCATTGCCGACGTGCTCTCGGCCGATGACATCGGCGACCTGCCGGCGCCCTCGCTGGCCGATGCGATCGAGACCCTGACCGGCGCCGCTTCGACCCGCGACAAGACCGGCGCCTCGGAAATCTCCATCCGTGGCCTGGGCGCCTTCCTCAGCAGCACCAACTTCAATGGCCGCGAGATCACCAACGGCAGCGGCGACCGCTCGGTGAACTTCAACATGTTCCCCGCCGAGCTGATCAATACGGTGGCCATCTACAAGACCCAGCGCGCCGACATCATCGAAGGCGGCGTGGCTGGCACCATCGGCCTGGAAACAGTGCGCCCACTGGAGTACGGCAAGCGTGCGGCGCAGCTGGACCTGCGCGGCAGCTGGGCCGAGTATGACAAGAAGTACCGCGACGACGACGGCATCGGCTATCGCGGCACCGCCAGCTACATCGACCAGTTCGAGTTCGGCAACGGGCAGAAGCTGGGCATCTCGCTGGGCTTCCAGCGCCTGGACGGCACCGACCCGGAAGAGAGCATCACCAGCGGTTCCACCTGGTATGCCTGCGATGGCACGCAGAACGTGGGCAATGCCAACTGCAATGAAGTGTCCGCGCAGGCCATCGCCAACGGCGCGCCGTACTACCTGGTGCCAAGCAGCCGCATCTACCGGCTCAAGCAGGAGCGTAACGACCGGCAGAGCGAGTTCGCCGCATTGCAGTGGCGGCCCAATGACGTGGTTGAAGTGAACCTCGACTTCGAACACACCGAGCGCAACTGGTACGAGAACCGCAGCGACCTGAGCCTGTCCAACGCCCGCCGTGGCATCACCCGGCGCGAGGTGGACGAGGACGGCATCGTGCGCCACCTGCATGGCAGCACCTCGATTGATTCCACCTCAAACCGCTACTGGCGTGGTGAGGAGTACACCGGGGGTGGCCTGAACCTGATCCTGCGACCGACCCCGGCCTGGGAACTGTCCACGGATCTTTCGTACTCGCACACCAATCGCCTCGACAGCGAGCGCATGACCCGCCTTCGTGCCAACCAGCGCGACGTCAACAATGCCATCGTGCCGGGCATCAGCAGTGGTGCCACCGGCTACGTGGACTATGACTGGGACTGGCACGGCGAAGTGCCCAGTGTCGCGCTGGCGCCGAACTTCGACCCCAACAACTGGGACGCCTACACCGGCGCGGCGCGCGTCACCTCCAGCGCAACGGAGAACGACCACAGGATCAAGGCCGGCCGCTTCGATGCCAGCTTCATGCCGGAGTCCGGCTTCTTCACCCGTATCAAGGGTGGCGTGCGTGCCAGCCAGGCGGACTACCGCCTGCGCGACAACACCCTGGTAAGCGATTACGACCAGCGCGTGGCGGCCGACAAGGCGAAGATCATCGCCGCCAACCAGGTCTGCCGCGCGCCGTTCCCACAGGATGACTTCATGGATGCCGCCAGCGGCAACACGATCTCCTCGTGGGCGTACTTCGATCCGAACTGCCTGTACCAGTCGTTCCGTGGCAGCCTCGACAGTGGGTTGGATCCGGGTTTCCAGGATCCGAACAATGTCGATATCACCGAGAAGACACGCGCGCTCTATCTGATGGGGGAGTTCAGCAGCAGCCTGTTCGGCTTGCCGGTGACCGGCAACCTCGGCCTGCGCTGGGTCAAGACCGACGTTCGCTCCGAAGGCGTGCGTACCGGGCTGCGTATCGAGGACAATGGTGACGGCACGATCCGCCTGCAACCCACCGGTGCGTACAGCACGCAGGTGTTCAAGGCGGGCAACGACAAGCTGCTGCCCAGCCTCAACGCGGCCTTCGAACTGCGCCCGGACGTGTTGCTGCGGGTCGGTGCATACCGCGCGATGTCACGGCCGGACATCGCCGCGCTGGGTGCCGGGCGCACCATCAACGTGAGCAGTGATGCCACCTACGGCAATCTGGCCGACGCGCTGGATGACATCAGCGCCAGCGGCAACCCCGCCGCGCAGCCGCTGATGTCCTGGAACGGCGACCTGTCACTGGAGTGGTACCCGAACCCGGACACGATGCTGGCCGGCGCGGTGTACTGGAAGCAGTTCAACGGCGGCACCGCCACTGCGCTGGTGCCGGAGACCTACACCATCGACGGCCAGAGCGTGACCGTGCCGGTACGCCAGCAGGTAACCACCGACGAGGACAGCACGCTGACCGGCTTCGAGCTGACCGCCACCCATCGACTGTCGTACCTGCCCAAGCCGTTCGACGGGCTGGGCTTCAAGGTCAGTTACAACTACGCCGATGCCGACTACCGGACCCAGGACTCGCGACTGGGCGAGCAGCTGGCCAGTGACGGCACGATCCTTCCGGCGATCGTGCCGCCGGCGGGCCTCAGCGGCTTCTCGCGGCACGTCCTGTCCGGCTCGATCTACTGGGACGTCGGGCGCTTCAACATCCAGGCCATCGGCAAGTTCCGCTCGCACTACTACCAGGACTTCACCGGCAACACCGCACAGCAGAACCGCTACTACGATGACAACACCAGCGTGGACCTGCGCCTGCGCTACCGGGTGAACAAGCGGTTGTCGCTGTCGCTGGAGTTGATGAACCTGACCAACGAGCCGCGCGTGGCCTACCAGCCGCTTTATGGGAACTTCCGCGAAGTGGTGACCTACGGGCGACGTGCGTATTTCGGTGTACGATACAAGTTCTGAACAGGGCGGCGCGGCCAGTGGTCGCGCCGTCGCTCCAACCGGACCCTTGCCGGCCGCGGTGGCAGGGCAGGGACCGGGAAGGAATCGCCAAGGGTCAGCCGCATGTCCGCCAACCGCCTTTACCAGACCATCGCTGCCAAGCTCCGCAAGCTGATCGAGGACGGCGAATTTCCACCGGGCTCGCGGCTGCCGGGCGAGCGTGAACTGGCCGAACGGTTCGGTGTCAGCCGGGTCACCATCCGCGAAGCCGAGATCGCACTGGAAGCACAGGGCTGGATCGCGATCCGCATCGGTTCGGGCGTGCATGTGAAGCCGCGCCCGACGCAGGCGCCCGGCGGGCTGCCGGATGTCAGCGCCTTCGACCTCACCGCTGCCCGCGCGGTATTCGAGGCCGAGGCCGCCGCTCTGGCGGCAAGCAATCTGGATGATGCCGGCATTGCCGAGCTGCAGGCGCTGGCCGAAGCGCTGTGCCGTCGCGACCTGAGCGACGCGGAAGCCGGCGAGTACGACCGCCGTTTCCACCTGGCCATCGCACGGCTTTCCGGTAACCCGGTGGTGGAGTTCTTCGTGCAGCAGATCTGGCGCATGCGCAGCGAACTGCCGCGGGTAACCGAGGTCTATGCACGGGTCTGCCATGATGATGGCGCCAGCCGTGCCGACGAGCACATGGCGATCTTCGAAGCCCTGCGCGCGCGCGATCCGGTGGCCGCGCGCAATGCGATGCGCCATCACTTCCAGCGTCTGTTCGAGGCCATGCTGCAGGCGACCGAAAGCCAGGCGCTGGAGGAGATCCGCCGCCGCACGCAGCAGGACCGCGAACGGTTCATGGCCACGACGCGTATCTGAGTAACGGCGTTTCCAGGGCCGCCGGGGCGGGTCAGGACGCTGTGACGTGCGGGGAATCATCCTTGCGGGTGCCGACGAGCGCGAAGTAAGCTCTGCTTCGTCGACGAGGGGGACACCATGTACGCAAGGATCGCGGCAGCTGCGCTGCTGTGTATGACGGCCCTGCCTGCGTCGAGCGCCAACCGCGGCTCGACGGTGATGGAGGACTACGCGGCGGCGCTGAATGCCCGCGGGCAGATTCTGCAGTTGGATACCGGTGACATGTTCGGGGAAAGGATCGGGCTGTTTACCGGCTCGGTGGAATTTCTGCAGACGGACGTCGACCTGCCGGGCAACAGTGCGCTGGAGGTGGGCATCAAGCGGCGCTTGGTGGCAGGTGCGCAGGGCCGGCAGGGATTGGGCATGTTCGGGGTGTGGGACCTGGCCCTGCCCAGGGTGCATGGAACGTTCAGCACCCAGGGGGGATGGAAGAATTACGTGGTGGCCGAGCCGCTCAACCGCTGTTCGAAGTTCACCCCGCCTCCAACCGAGATCGTCACGGTGAAGGCGCAGACGCCGACCGGGCCAGGGACATTCACCGAGTACTTCAACTCCGACGAGTTCTGGCATGGAACGCAGCTCTACCTGCCAGAGACCGGTGACGAGGATCTACTCGCGCAAAGCAACGAATGGCCGGTGCCGAGTACAGGCCATGCGTACCCGATGCGAACCAAGAGCGGCAATGTCATCCGCTGCGTCGCCATGGACGACGGGGCGGGTGAGGGCTTCGAAGTCACAACGCCTGCCGGCATCACCTACACGCTCAATCATATGGCCAGCCTTGGTAGCGGACCGCCATTGATCAAGAAGGGATACTCGCGGGGAAACTTCGGCTCGGTTACGGAGTTCGAGTTCGTTCTTTTCCGGCAGGAGTTCCATATTCTTCCGACCAATGCCCGAGACCGGTTTGGAAATTCGGTGACCTACACGTGGGATCCGGCAAATCCACGGCAGTTGCTGCGCATCGCAGCCAACGATGGCCGCACCGTCGATCTCGAATGGACGGCTGGATCGCCCAGCACGCTGCCAAGCGAAGTGAGCGCGGTCCGTGCGGGCGGGAGGACGTGGACCTACGGTACCGTGGTGGGTGGCTACAAGGTCACCTTCCCGGACCAGTCCTACTGGCAGACTACGGGGTTCAACGTAGGCACCATGGGTGCCGGTGCCGTTCCCGCAGAGCGGGGTTTCTGCCGGAATCCGGGTGTGGTGACCTACGGCCATTCCGGTTCGATCCGCCATCCCAGTGGTGCAGTGGCGAGGTATCGCTTCGAGCCGACGCTGCATGGCCGCTCGTGGGCGCGTTATGGCTGCAATATGCCCGACAGCACGGGTAGCGGGTTCCTCGACTCGATCGAATACACGCCCGCCAGGTACTACACGTGGTCGCTGGTTTCCAGGACAGTCACCGGGCCGGGCATCGACCAGCCTTATACGTGGGCCTACAGTTACGGCCCGGCCAACGGGTGCTATGCCGACGGCAGCAAGGAACTGTGCCAGGCGAATTCGCCGGCCACGAAGTGGGTGGACGTCAAGGATGCAGAGGGTGTCACCACCCGGCACACCTTTGGCAATCGATTCAATGTGGACGAAGGCTATCTGCTTTCCTCGGTCCAGCCGGGCCGCGCCACCACCCTCAGCTATCAGCTTGACGCTTCCGGCAGCTATCCGGCATTGGCCGGGCGACCGGCATATCAGCGTGCCAGCGGAATCATCGCAGCCAAGCAGATACCGTTGTTGCAGAAGGTCATCGAGCAGGATGGCGTGCGCTACATCTGGAAGGTCAATACGTTCGACAGCATGGCACGACCTGTGTCCATCACTGAAGCCAGCCAGCCCGTGCAGTAGCATCGCCCCGCCGCGCCCTGTTCGCCCTGGAAGAGGGAGCAGCAAGGACGAAGGCACTACACCGCCGGAACCGTGATCCTCTGCAGATCCAGTCTGGCCCTCGCCCACCCGTGCTGTCGGTGTCTGCCCCGTGACCCCGCACCGACGCATCCGAGGAATCCCGCATGTCCGACAACCCTCCACCGCTGAACATCCTGGCGTTTGCCGGCAGCCTGCGCAGCAACAGTTACAACCGGCGCCTGGTCAGGGCAGCAGCAGGCGCCGCGCCTGCGGGCCTGCTGCTGACCGTGCATGACACCATTGCCGATATTCCGCTGTTCGACGAAGACCTGGAAGCCGCCGACCCGGCCGGCCCTGCCGGGGTCAAGCGCCTGCGCGCGGCCATTGCGGCCGCTGACGGCGTGCTGATCGCCACGCCGGAGTACAGCCAGTCACTGCCCGGCGTACTCAAGAACACGCTCGATTGGCTGTCCCGCGACGATGCCGAGTACCGCACGGTCCTTTCGGCCAAGCCGGTGGCGATCATCGGCGCTACGCCGGGCCGCTGGGGCACCAAACTGGCACAGTCGCAGCTGCGCCATACACTGACCGCCATGGGCGCATTGACCATGGCCTCGCCACAGCTCTATGTGGCCGAAGCAGCGGCCGCCTACGACGATGACGCGGAAGATTTCGACGCGGCGACGCGCAAGCGCCTGCAGCGCTTCCTGGAGGGATTCCAGAGCTGGGTCCAGCTGCTGCAGGGTGGGGCGTCGCGCGGTTGAGCGGTGCCGGCAGAGGCCGTCATCGCCCGCCGGTGCCAAGGACCGGATCATGCAGCCCGCGCAGCTTCTTCTTGTTGATCTTGCCCACGCTGGTCCGCTCGATTGCATCCACGAAGCTCACGCGCTCCGGGATCGCATAGCGTGAGATGTCTCCGGAACGGCTGCGCGCCGCGACCAGTTCGA
Source organism: Stenotrophomonas sp. YJH_SMC_4 (assembly GCF_059371575.1). Lineage (NCBI taxonomy): Bacteria > Pseudomonadati > Pseudomonadota > Gammaproteobacteria > Lysobacterales > Lysobacteraceae > Stenotrophomonas > Stenotrophomonas sp. YJH_SMC_4. The sequence continues at coordinate 172,132 of NZ_JCAFUR010000006.1, read as the reverse complement.
TGATCTCCGCTTCGGCCACATGGCTTCCCGGCTTCCTGACCACCAGTGGCAATGGCCGCTCGCCCCATTTCGTGTCGGCGATACCGATCACCGCGACCTCGCTGACCGCCGGGTGCAGTGCGATGATGTCTTCCAGCGCGAGCGAGGAGATCCATTCGCCCCCGGTCTTGATCACGTCCTTGATGCGGTCGGTGACACGCAGGTAGCCAGCTTCGTCGATGTTGCCGATGTCGCCGGTGTGCAGGTAGCCGCCCGCCCACAGCGTTGCCGAAGCCTCGGGATCGTGCAGGTAGCCCTGGGTCAGCCAGGGGGCGCGCGCCACCACTTCACCGGTGGCGATGCCATCATGGGCGACATCGCCCATGTCCGGGTCGACGATGCGCAGGTCCACCAGCGGCACCGGAATGCCGGCCTTGGTGCGCAGTGACAGCACCTCGTCGGCATCGGTCACGCTGTCCACGTCGATCTGGGCGATGGTGAGCAGAGGGCAGGTCTCGGACATGCCATAGCCGCCGAAGATGTCGATGCCCCGCGCCAGTGCGCGCTGCGCCAGGGCACGGGGCAGCGCGGCACCGCCGATGATCACCTTCCAGCCCTCCAGGTCGGTCTGCGCGGCGTCCGGGTGCTCCAGCAGCATGTGCAGGATGGTTGGCACGCAGTGCGAGAAGGTCACCTTTTCGCGGGCGATCAACGCCAGCAGTTTCGCAGGCAGGTAGCGCCCCGGATAGACCTGCCTGATGCCCATCGCGGTAGCCACGTAGGGTAGGCCCCACGCGTGCACATGGAACATCGGGGTGATGGGCATGTAGACATCGTCACGATGCAGGCGGCCCTGGCGGGGTGCGCCGCCGAGCGCGGCCATCGCCGCCAGCGAATGCAGCACCAGCTGCCGGTGGCTGAAATAGACCCCCTTGGGCAATCCGGTGGTTCCGGTGGTGTAGAACACCGTGGCACGGGCATTCTCGTCGAAGTCCGGGAAGCGGACGACCGGCGTGGCACCGCGCAACCCCGCTTCGTACTCGGTGGCGAAGCGAGGCGGCAGCGGGCCACCGGCATCGTCCAGCAGGATGCGCGTGCGCAGGTCCGGCAGCTGCTCGTCGATGGCGTCCAGCAGCGGCAGGAACTCGCGGTTGGCCAGGATCACCCGCGCGCCGCTGTGGTTCAGCGTGTACGCGATCTGCTCGGGGGCCAGGCGCACATTCACCATCATCAGCACCGCACCGATCATCGGAACCGCGAAGTAGGCCTCCAGGTAGCGGTTGCTGTCCCAGTCCATCACCGCCACCGTGTCGCCGTGGCCGACGCCCAACGAGGTCAACAGGCCGGCCAGCTGGCCGATGCGCGCCTGCAGGGTGCGGTAATCGAATCGGACCCTATCGCCATAGACGACTTCCTGTTCAGGACTCACCGCCAGCGGCATCAGCAGCAGCTGCTTGATCAGCAGTGGATAGGCATGGGCATCGGGAGTGGGGGCGGATGACATGGCATTTCCTCGTGGGCGGCGTTGCGGTCGCCGGCCTTCTCCGCACCACACTATCAAGCCCTTCCTGCTGTACCAGCGTACCTAGGTACCTGTTCCCGCGCGCAGCCGATTTGATAATCTCGCCAGGACATGCCAACCCTGCTCATCGCCGATGATCACCCCTTGTTCCGTGCGGCACTGCATCGCGCGGCGGAAGAGGCGGTCGCCGATCTGCAGATCAGCGAGGCGGATTCACTGGACAGCGTGCTGGAGGCGATCGAGAACCAGTCGATCGACCTGATGCTGCTGGACCTGCACATGCCGGGCAACCATGGGCTGGCCGGGCTGGCGACCATCCGTGCGCTGCAGCCGGGCCTGGCGATCATCATCGTCTCCGCCAACGAGGAGCCGCAGGTGATCCGGCGCGCCATCGACCTCGGCGCCGCGGGCTACCTGCCCAAGAGCTCGGGTTTGAACGAGCTGCAGTCCGCGCTGCAGTCCGTGCTGGAGGGCGAACGCTGGATCCCGGCGCTGTTGCGCGAGCCGGTGGCGCGGGTAGCGCCGTTCAGCAGGGATGCCGACCTCGCCGCGCGCCTGGCCAGCCTGTCCGCACATCAATACAAAGTGCTGGGGCTGGTGGCCGAGGGCCTGCTCAACAAGCAGATTGCCGACCGGCTGGGCGTACAGCTGCGCACGGTCAAGGCGCACATGACACGCATCATGGAGCGGCTGGGCGTGCGCAACCGTGCGCAGGCCATCCGCGTGCTGCACGAAATGGGGTTGGCCGATCCGTCGCGGCAGATCGAAGAGCTGCCCGAGCGCTGAACGGTCAGCGCGTGGCAGTGGCCGCCAGCAGGTGGTTGATCGCCCAGCGCAACGCCAACGGCTTGAACGGCTTGTTGAGCAGGGATAGCCCAGCGCCGCGCACCGCCTCGCGTGTATCACTGCTGGTATCCGCACTGAGGATTACCGTCGGCCGCGGTCCATGCATGTCCGCCAGCCGCTGCCACAGCGCAACACCGGTATCGCCGTCATCCAGGTGATAGTCGAACAGCCACAGCGCCGCCTCGTGCGCTGAGGGCCCGATGGCATCGGCGCTGCCTGCCGCGATGACGTCGCAGCCCCAGGAAATCAGCAGTTGCCGCATCGCCTCCAGCGCGTCCGGGTCGTTGTCCACTGCCAGTACGCGGATACCCTTGAGGGCGTTGCTGCCACCCGTCGGTGCCGAACTGCGCGGGGCAACAGGCGGTGCTGCGCGTTGCACGCTGATCGAGAAGGCCGAGCCGTGCCCGGGCACGCTGCGCAGGTGCAAGGGTGCATGCAGCAGATCGGCGATGCGGTGGGCGATGGTCAAGCCCAGTCCCAGTCCCTGGCCGTTGCTGCGATCGACCCGGTGGAACTCCTCGAACACCACCGCCTGCTGCTCCGGAGCAATGCCGGGGCCGGTGTCATGCACGCCGATCATCAGTGCCTGCCCCTGGCGGCGCACACCCAGCAACACACCGCCATGGCGGGTGTAGCGGATGGCATTGGCCAGGAAGTTCTGCAGCACCCGGCGCAGCAGCAGGGGATCGCTATGGACCCAGGCGTGGCTCCGCACATGGCGGAACTGCAGGCCGCGCGCCGCCGCCAGCACCGCGAACTCCTGCGCGAGCGGATCCAGCACCGTCGACAGCGCGAACGGGCGCGGATCGGCCACCAACCCACCGGCTTCCAGTCGCGAAATATCGAGCAGGCCGGACAGCAGGTCATCGGTGGAATCCAGTGCGCCGCGGATCTGCCGCAGGAAACTGTCGAGGAACTCGGATTCGATGTGCTGCGACATCGCCTCGGTCAGCAGCTGGGCCGCATGCAGGGGCTGGATGAGGTCATGGCCGACCGCCGTCAGGAAGCGGGTTTTCGCCGCGTTCGCGCGCTCGGCCTCCTGGACCGCCTGCTGCAGCCTCGCGGTGCGGTCCTGTACGCGGCGTTCCAGCGTTTCATTGCTGCGCTTGAGCGCATCCTCCGCGCGGCGGAACGCCGTGACATCAGTGAAGGTGGCCACGTAGCCACCGCCCGGCATCGGGTTTCCGCGGATCTCGACGATGGTGTCATCGGGAAATATCCGTTCCGACAGGTGCGGCGTGCCACGGCGCATGTGCTCGACGCGGCGCTGCAACGCCCTGGTGGGCGTGTCGCCGGGGCCATCGCCGATCTTCAGCTGCCCCAGTGCCCACGCCGTGAGGTTGACCACCGGCTGCCCGACCTGCAGCAGCTCCGGCGGGAACTTGAACAGCGCGGCGTAGCGGCTGTTCCAGGCCACCAGCTGCAGCTGCGCATCGACCACGCTGATGCCCTGGCTCATGTTCTCCAGCGCGGCTTCGAGCAGTCGCTGGTTGAAGCGCAGCACCTGGGTAGCTTCGCCGACGGCGCGGGTCACCGCATCCAGCGGCGCGGCGCCGCCCTCGCGTGCGGCTTCGACCAGCAGCCGTGCCATGCCTGCGCCCACCACGGCCGTCAGCTCACGCTCGACGGCGGTGACCCGGTCGTCATCCAGCATCTGCCCGGCGTGGCCCTCGAGCAGCTGGCGCGCACGCTCCTGGCCAAGGAAGCGTCCGGCGGTCCTGCGCAGGGACGCCGCAGCCACCGCATCCCGCCTCCGCGGCAATGACGGACGCACGGCCCGCGACACCAGGGCCACGGTCAGCAGGTTGACCGCCAGGCTGGCCCCCATGCTGATGGCGATATGCCCCGGCTGCACGCGCAGCGAGACCACCGACAACCAATGCAGCCCGTCGGCGCCGACCGACGGCGTCGCGGCCGGGATCACCATCGGCAGCAGTACCAGCCACAGCCAGGCCAATGAGCCCAGCACGATGCCGGCGATGATGGCCGCGGAGGGCGTACGTGGGCGATACACCGCCAGCAGCACAGCCGGTGCCAGCTGCGAGAGGGCGGTGAAGGACATCAGGCCGAAATCGCTGAGTGCCTCGGTGTCGCTCATCGCGCGGCTGTACAGCCACGACATCAGAAACACGGCGAGGATGCCGGCACGGCGGAACGCCAGCACGCGCGGGCGCAGATCGGCGTTGGCCACGCCACCCTCGATGCCGCCGAGCAGGCGCGAACCGAAGCCATGGTTGCCCAGCATGATCGACAGCGTCAGCCCGGACAGGATCATCATGCCGGTGGCCGCACTCAGGCTGCCCAGATAGGCCAGCAGCGCCAGCAGATGATGGCCAGCGGCCTGCGGCAGCGCCAGCACGTACAGGTCGGGCGATACCGAGGCCGGCAGCTGCGCAGCGCCGGCCAATGCCATCGGCACCGACGGCAGGCCGATCAGCAGCAGGTAGACCGGGAACATCCAGCGTGCCGTCTTCAGGTCCGAGGTCTGGCGAAGCTCGACCACGCCGACATGGAACTGGTGCGGCAGGGTGAACGCGGAGATCGCCCCCAGCGCGACCATGGTGAGATAGTCCGGCACGATGGCCGGTGGTGGCAGCTGCGCCATCTTCTCCAGCAGCGGTGTGCCGGCTTTGTGCACGGACAGCGCCGCATACAGGCCAATGGCCAGCAGCGCCACCAGCTTCAATACGGACTCCAGGCCCAGCGCGACCACGATGCCTCGGTTGGGCTCGGTGGCCGAGGCCTTGCGTGCACCGAACAGCAGGGTGAACGCGGCCATCGTCAGCGCGAACCAGAACGACATGTCCAGCTTCGCACCGGCAGACGCGAACCCATCACCCAGCAGGGTGCCCAGCCCCTGGCTGACGGCTTTCAGCTGCAGTGCGATGTACGGGATGATGCCGAACAGCGCCACCAGGGTGATGGTGAAGCCGAGGCCGCGATCGGCACGCAGTCGTGCAACGACCAGATCGGCGATGGTGGCACTGTTGTGCTGCTTGGCCAGCCGCCCGAGGCGGAGCAGGAACGGCAGGCCGAACGCGAAGATCAGCGCCATGCCGGCCAGGGTTGGTGGAATGGGGAAACCCCATTGCCGCCCCTGCGAGGCCGCACCGTAGTAGGTCCACGCGGTGCAGTGCACGGCCAGCGACAGTGCATAGATGAGCGGCCATGCCTTCGAAAGCCGGTGCCCCCGGCGCTCGCCCCACAGCGCCACGCCAAACAGCAGTGCGGTCCATGCAATGCAGGCGAAGAGGACGATGGAGGGCGTCAACATCGCTCCAGTGTAGGGAGAGAATCGGGCGGGGTGGTGCTAGGGCGTGATCACGATCAGTGACAGCTGCTCAGCGACCAGTGCCAGCTCGCCATCGGCGACCCGCTCGACGGCCTTGCGCTGGATCAGCAGCCACTGGCCGGGCTGGCGCGCATCCAGTGATACCAACTGCGAGCGTACCCGCACCTCGGACCCGCTCGGCACCGGCGCCAGGAAGCGGACCTTGTTCAAGCCGTAGTTGAGCACATGGGCGATGCCGGGGAAGCCGGCCAGGGCGGCCACATCGTCCTCCACCGTCAGCGAGAGCAGCAGGAAGCCGTGTGCGATGGTACGCCCGCCCGGCATCTGCGCCTGCGCCCGCGCTGGATCGACATGGATCCAGTTGTGGTCGCCGGTGGCGTCGGCAAAGGCATCGATGCGCGCCTGGTCCAGGCAGGTCACCCCACTCAGCCGCTCACTGGAGGCCCACCGCTGCACCGCCTGCAGGGCGGGAGGCAGGTCGCTGTCCGCACTCACGCCACACGCTCAAGCAAGGTCAGGATCGCGTCACGTGCCTCTGGTTCGGACAGCATCGGAGCATGCCCGACATCGGGCACTTCCACCAGACGGGCACTTTCCGAGGTGCCCGCCATCTGCCGCGCCACATCGGCCGGCAGAATATCGGACAGCGCGCCGCGCACCACCAGCACCGGCACCCGTGCGGTCAGCCCACGGACCGCACGCCACAGCAGCGGACGCAACAGCCACAGCAGCCATGGCCGGGTGGTGCGGATCACTGCCGGGTCGTAGTCCAGTTCCAGCAGGCCATCGCTGCGCGGGCGGAAGGTGCGCACCGCCATCTGCCGCCAGTCGTCGGTGCTGAAGCGCGGGAACGCGGCCTTGCCGATGGATTCCACGTAGGCCGTGGCCTGCACCAGGTCCATCGGCGGTACCGGCTTGCCGGCATACTTGCCGATCCGTGCCAGCGCCTCACGCGGCACCCTGGGGCCGGCATCGTTGAGCACCGCGCCCGCGATCCGCTCCGGCGCGCGCGAGGCGAGGGTGATGGTCACCAGCACGCCCAGTGAGGTGCCGACGAACACCGCCTTGTCGATGTTCTGCGCGCGCAGCAGCGCGACCATGTCATCTGCGTAGGTGCGCGGGTTGTAGCTGGACGGATCATGCGCACGTTCTGAACCGGCGCGGCCACGCAGGTCGACGGCGATCACGCGCCATCCCTCGGCGGTGAGTGTTTCGGCCAGTGCATCGAAATCGGCACCATTGCGGGTCAGGCCGGGAATGCAGACCACGGTGCCGCGGGGCGCCTGCCGGGCATCCGCTGCATGGTCGCGCGCGTGCAGGCGCAGGCCATCGTCGCTGTTCCAGTACAGGTCGTCGTAAGACTGCGTCATGCAGAAGCTTCCTGAAGATCGTAACGGATGCGCTAGAAATCGTAACGGACGCTGAGGCTATATTGGCGCGGCGGACCATAGAAGCCAATCAGCGTGCCGACTGCAGGAATGTTGTAGCCAGTAGTGCGGTATTCCTTGTCGGCCAGGTTGGTGCCCTGCAACGAGAAGGTCCACGCATCATCCAGGCGCCAGACGACGCCGGCGTTGACCAGCCCGTAACCCTGCTGGCGGATCACCGGGCTGAGGTCGGTGGTCGGCCACACTTCGCTCTGGTAGCTGTAGCTCACGCGTGCCGACAGGTTGCTGCCGTTGGCCAGGTCGGTGCGGTATTCCACGTTGAACGCACCGGAGAAATCCGGGGCATTGGTGAACTTCATCTGCCTGGCCACGTTGATGCCGCGGTCCATGTACTCGTCGTATCTGGTATCCAGCCACGCCAGGTTGCCGGAAATCAGCCAGTGCTGGCTGGGCAGGTACTGATACTCGACTTCCAGGCCTTTGACGGTACCGGCGCCGGCATTGGTGAAATCACCGAAGAAGGAATCATCGATGCCATCGCCATTGGTATCCAGGCCGGTGAACACCGACAGCTGGATGTCCTTGTACTTGTTGTAGAACGCTGACAGGTTCAGGAACAGGCGCTGGTCGAGGAAGGCCATCTTGCTGCCGACCTCATAGCTGTCCACGGTCTCGTCATCGAACGGCTCCGCCGAGCGCGGTACCGCCACCGCGTTGGCGCGGATGTTGTAGCCGCCGGACTTGAAGCCACGCGTCGCCAGGCCATAGACCATGATGTCCGGAGTGATCTGGTAGTCCAGCGAGACCTTGGGCGAGACGTTCCTGAAATTGGTCTTCTTGTCGAAATCGGCGGTCACCGCCACCGGCCGGCTGAAGCCCGGGTCGGCGTAGAGGCGGTTGAGCACGATCGCGCGCTTGTCCTCGTCGGTGTAGCGGGCGCCGACATCGAGCTTCAGTCTGCTGGTCAGGTCGAAGGTCCAGTCCGCATACAGCGCGATGCTGTCGGTCAGCACCTTGCCCTGGTTGTCGGCGAACTGGGCACTGAAGTAGTTGTTCTGGATCTGCCCGCCAGCCTCGCCACTGAACTGGTACAGGCCGACCACACCGCGCACCCGGCCGCCGGCATCGTAGTTCAACTGCACTTCGTTGCTGACCTGGTCGTCGTGGTAGGTGCCACCCACGTCGGCGAGCTTGATCGGCGTGGTGTCGAAGTCGATGTTGGCCTCGCTGTCCGACTCACGCTTGGCCACCACATACTTCACAGCGATGTCTTCGTTCGGTCGCCAGTTCACCGTGGCCGAGGCGCCCTTGCTCTCCACGTTGTTGAGGTTGCGCATGCCCGAGCGGATGTCATAACGGCTGTCCATCGGCGGGTAGGCGCGCAGGAACGGATTCGGCGCCAGCATCTTCGAGCCGCGCATGCCGGACTGATCGTCGATCCAGTCCAGTGCGAACTGCACGTCGAAGTCGTCGCCCGCATACGCGCCCAGGTTCAGGCGTGCCGCGTTGATTTGCTTGTCACTGACCGGCTGGCCGTTGAAAGTGTTCTCGCCAAACCCGTCGTGGTTCATGCTGGCCACCGCCACGCGGGCGCGCAGGCCGCTGTCAGCACCGCCGATCGGACCGCCGATGGCTGCCTTGGCATCCAACTGGCTGTAGTTGCCCACGGTGATCTGGGCGAAGCCCTCGGTCTGGGTCGGCAGGCCGCGCGAGATGTACTTGATCGCACCGCCGATGGTGTTCTTGCCGTAGAGCGTGCCCTGCGGGCCGCGCAGCACCTCGATGCGCGAGACATCGAAAACGTCCAGCAGCGCGCCCTGCGGACGTGCGATGTAGACGTCATCCAGATAGATGCCGACGCCCGGGTCCGCGCCCCAGGTGGGGTCGGACTGGCCGATGCCACGGATGTAGGCGGTGACCGTGCTGCTGGCGCCGCGGGCGGCGTAGATGGTCAGGTTGGGCACCTGCGCATCCAGGTCGCTGATGTCCTTGACATTCATCTTGTCCAGCGCTTCGGAGGTAAATGCGGTAACCGCTACCGGGACCTCCTGCAGGGTTTCCTCGCGCTTGCGCGCGGTGACCTTGATGCTGTCCAGGTTGGTGGGTGATGCAGTCCTGGCCGCCGTCGGCGTGGCCTGGGGCGTTTCCTGTGCCAGTACCGGCCCGGAGGCCAGCAATGCGCCGATCATGAGACTCAGGCAATTCCGTTTCATTCGGTCCTCCCCCAGGCAGCTGCTTGCAGATGGCCCATTGCCATCCTGCAGCCAAGGCTAGCGGTGTCATCACGCAGCGGCGAGTGGACCTAGGTCCAGTCGGCAGCGGCCGCTGGATGCGGATACTGGGCGCGCCCCCAGCCGGAAGCGCGTCCCGGTACCACTTCATCCACGACTCACGCATGAGGATCTGGCCATGAAATGCGGAATCGATTCGATCAAGGTTGTACTGCTGGTGCTGTGCAGTTGGCTGGCGATGGCGGGCAGTGCCCTTGCCGCAGGCCCGGCCGGGCATTGGGACATTGGCCTGTACGGCAATCTGTTCGGCGCCCGCGAGTACCAGGTGTGGGTGCCGGCGGGCTACGACGACCAGCAGCCGCTACCGTTGCTGCTGGTGCTGCACGGCTGCGTCAACGGGCCCAACCTGATGGGGGAGGCGTCAGGCTTCAATGATGTGGCCGACACCGAAGGGTTCATCGTGGTCTACCCCCGGCAGAACGTCACCTCCAATCCGGCCCGCTGCTGGAACTGGCAGCTGCCGATCAACCAGGCGCGCGACAGCGGCGAAGCGTCGATCCTGGCCGGCATCGTGGACAAGGTGAAAGCGGACTACAGCGTGGATCCGCGCCGGGTCTATGTCACCGGCATTTCGGCGGGCGGTGCGATGACCTCGATCATGCTGGCCTGCTATTCGGATGTGTTCGCTGCCGGCGTCATCCACTCCGGTGGCATGTTCAAGGGCGCGACCACGATTTCCGGCAGCGCCTACGCACTGCTGGCCGGCAGCATCTATTCGCCGGACAGCAATGGCCGTCTGGCGTGGCAGTGCTCGGGTTCGCCGTCGCCGCGACCGCTGCCGGTGCTGGTGTTCCATGGCAGCGCCGATCTCACCGTCAATCCGGTGAACGGCCAGCAGGCCGTGCGCCAGTTCCTGCAGACCAATGACCTGGCCGACGACGGCCTGGACAACGACTCGGTGAAATACGTGCCGACCAGCACCTATCACGGACAGGTGCCGGGCGGCCGCGGGTATACCGTCGACACCTACGCCTACGGTGGCAGGACGCTGGTCCAGCACTACGTGGTGCAGGGCATGGGGCATGCCTGGAGCGGCAGCCAGTCGGGCCTGCCATTCACCGACCCGAAGGGGCCGGACGCCACGCTGATCACCTGGTTGTTCCTGAAGGACTACCAGCGCTGACGGGGGGCAGGGGGCCTTCCAGGGAGGGGCGCGACCGGAGGTGCCGGATGGCACCTTCAGCCGCTCATGGCAATCGATTATCGTGAGCGCCCGTTCCCACGACCTTCAAGCGCCGGCGCATGGAATCCATGTCAACGACTGCCCGAAACCGGCAATGGCTCAATGCCGTCGTGCTATCCGCAGTGCTCCTTGCCGTCGGCTGCGAGGGCAGGAAGGCACCGCCGAACGATGTGGGGGCGGCGGTCGACGAGGCGGCCCATGCCCTGATCGAACAGCCTTTGCTGCACTCGGCCTCCATCGGCGTGGTGTACCGGGGCAAGACCTTCATCCGTCACCGCGGCGAGATGGTAGCCGGCAAGCCCGATGTTCCGACCGACGCAACGCTGTATGAGATCGGCTCGCTGAGCAAGACCCTGGCGGGCACGTTGATGGCCCGTGCGGTGCTTGAGGGCAGGGTGGGCCTGGAGGATGACGTTCGCAGCTACCTGCAGGGCGACTATCCGAACCTGCAGTACCAGGGCCAGCCCATACGGGTCCGTCACTTGCTGTCACACACCAGTGGCCTGCCGAACATGCTGCCGGAGCGGGCGAACACCGTGTTGGAGGACTTCACCGATCACCGCGTGCCCGGTGAACTCAGTGCCCTCTATGCGCATTACGGCAAGCCGGATTTCCTGCGGGATCTGCACGCCGTGCGGATCCCACGGATGCCCGGGAAAGAGTACGCCTACTCCAGTGCTGGGACGGAGCTGACGGCCCACATTCTGGAAGGCGTCTACAAGACCGACTACACGTCATTGCTGCGTGGCTTCTTCAGCGATGCCGCAGCAATGACCAGCATCGGGATCAAGCTGGGGAATGCGGAAAAAGACCGTCTTGCCATCGGCTACCACAGCGACAATCCGGTGCCGACCTCGCCGATGCCACAGTTGCCATGGGGCGCTTCCGGCAACGTCAAGGCAACAGTGCCCGACATGGTGAAATACCTTCAGTTCCAGCTGGCCAACGGTCCGGTGGTGCAGGAATCGCATCGCACTCTGGCCAGATTCGACGACGAGTTCAGCATCGGCTATTTCTGGAACATCGTCGCTGGCGATCACCAGAAGGGTGTCTATTACGCCCACCACGGTGGCGTTCCACGCTCGCAGTGCTACATCTACATCATGCCGGAGCACGATCTGGGCATCTTCGTGATCACCAACCAGAGCGGCGACCGGACCGCGCGTGCCATGGAGGCGGCGATCGATACCCTGGTCGGGAGAATCGCGGCGCGTTGAACCTCCCGCTGAGGCTCGGGCCCACGCGGCCCGGTCCGTGCACCAATGTGGCTTCGCAGGACGACGTGTCGGACAAGCCTGGAACCGATCTGGACAGACTGCTCGGCCCCGGCGGCTGTCGGCCGCAGGGCTTTGCGCTCGCATTCCTGGCGTTCGTCGCTGGATATCATCGTTGGTCGCATGGTCTGCGCCGCGGCAATGCCCTCGGCTAGGCTATAGCGATCGACCGCAGGGATGACGACCCCATGAACCGCTGGCTTTTCCTGGCGCTTGCTGCGCTCCCGTTCACTGCCGGTGCCGTGGTCATCCGTGATGACGTTGACGACGCCCGGTATCAGATCGATGCCTCTGTCTTCCCGGCGCTGGCCGACATGCCGGGCGAAGGACATGGCGTTCTCATCGCCCCGCGCTGGGTGTTGACCGCAGCGCATGCGGCACCCATGGAAGGGATGGAAGAATCCATCTCCATCAATGGACGCGCCTATGCGGTCGAGCGCGTCTTCCTGCATCCCGGTTTCAGAAGAATGCCGGAGGCCCTGGGCAAGGAGGCGCTGGCGACAGGAAATCCCTCCAGGACCCACGCGTTCCTGGCAGCATCGGATGACATCGCACTGATCAGGCTTGCGACTGCTGTAAAGGATGTACAGCCCGTAGCGCTCTATCGCGGTGCTGCCGAAGTCGCGCAGATCGCGGCCCTGATAGGGAAGGGGGCTACCGGCAATGGCGTCGTAGGGCTGGCGCCGGGCGGCCCGCATCGCACGACCCTGCGGCGGGCATTCAACGCGATTACCGGCGGCAACGAACGGTATCTCTGGTACCGGTTCGATCCGCCACCGCAGGCCCTGCCGCTGGAGGGGGTTCTCGGCAACGGTGACAGCGGCGGTCCGTTGGTGATTGATGATCACGGAACGCCGCAGCTGGTGGGGCTTGGTTCGTGGATCACTGCGGTTCCAGAGCATGCGCTCGAGGCGGGGTTCTATGGCCAGGTGGTCTACAACGTTCGCGTATCGCGCTACATCGACTGGATCGAAAGCATCAGCCGTGACGCGTCACATTGATTGCTTTTCGTGGAGGCGTAGCAGTGCAGGGGGGCGTTACCCTGATCTCAGCCGGTGCGACGGGCGTTCGTATGCTTCCCATCATGGGCTCATCATTTCACCGTCCAGATTTCATGATCGTCACCCGGCCGTCCGGCTGGGTGCAGAGCGGCGAGCGCTGGGATCTGTGGTGGAACGGCCGTTCGGTGGCCAGTATCGTGCCGCATGCCGTGCTCGGGTTCCGCCTGAAACTGGACGCACGCAGGATGTCACAGAGCAAGGTCGTGTCCGTCGCCAGCGCCCGCCAGGCGAAGCGCTACGCCGAGCGCTGGTGCGCGGCGCGGCTCTGCCCACAACTGCCACTGCGTGACGCCGTCGCCCGACTGGTGCAGAGTGCGCCCGAACCGAGCGCCGTGCCTTCGCCTGCACTGACCCGAACGCAGCGGCAGCAGGCCCGGCGCCTGGCCGAGGCTGGCGCAAGCGAGATGGGGCGGATCAAGGAAGCGCTGGCGCCACGGCCGCGCGTGATGGCCGCCAGGCCCGAGGTGCAGGGACGAGGTGGAACCTGGTCTGTACCCGGCCAGAATCCATCCTCGCCGCACCGAAACGGGAACACCTCCCCGGCCAGGGTTACGCCGAAAGCTCCTCACGCACGATCCTGGCCCCTTCGCTGAGCGCGCGCAGCTTGCCGCGTGCCACTTCCCGTGCAAGCGGCGCCATGCCGCAGTTGGTGCTCGGGTAGAGTTTGTCGGCATCCACGAACTGCAGCGCCCTGCGCAGCGTGTTGGCCACGTCTTCCGGCGTTTCCACCGTATTGGAGGCCACGTCGATGGCGCCCACCATCACCGTCTTGCCGCGCACCAGTTCGATCAGGTCGATCGGTACGTGCGAGTTCTGGCATTCCAGCGAGATGATGTCGATGCTGGAGGTCTGCAGCTTGGGGAACGATTCTTCATACTGCCGCCATTCCGAGCCCAGTGTCTGCTTCCAGTCGGTGTTGGCCTTGATGCCATAGCCGTAGCAGATGTGCACCGCCGTCTGGCACTTCAGGCCCTCAACCGCACGCTCCAGCGCGGCCACGCCCCAGTCGTTCACTTCGTCGAAGAACACGTTGAAGGCCGGCTCATCGAACTGGATGATGTCGACGCCGGCGGCTTCCAGCTCCTTCGCTTCCTCGTTGAGGATCTTCGCGAACTCCCAGGCCAGCTTTTCGCGGCTCTTGTAGTGCGCGTCGTACAGCGTATCGATCATGGTCATCGGGCCGGGCAGGGCCCACTTGATCGGCTGCGTGGTCTGGCGGCGCAGGAACTTCGCATCCTCGACGAACACCGGCTTCGGACGGCTCACGGCGCCGACCACGGTCGGCACGCTGGCATCGTAGCGGTTGCGGATGCGGACCGTTTCGCGCTTCTCGAAATCGACGCCGCTGAGGTGCTCGATGAAAGTGGTGACGAAGTGCTGCCGGGTCTGTTCGCCGTCGCTGACGATGTCGATGCCGGCGTGCTGCTGCTCCTGCAGGGACAGGCGCAGTGCATCCTGCTTGCCTTCAGTCAGGCCTTCGTCCTGCAGCTTCCAGGGTGACCAGAGCTTCTCGGGCTCGGCCAGCCAGGAGGGCTTGGGCAGGCTGCCTGCGGTGGAGGTGGGAAGCAGTTTCTTCGTCGACATTGCGTCTGGTTTCCTGGGGGCGAATGGGGAATCAATGAATCAGCGGGCAGCCCACTGCTCAAGCACGGCGCGGTACGGCTTGATGAAGTGTTCTTCGGTGAACCGGCCCTGCTTGACCGCCAGCTGGCTGCGCTCTTCGCGGTCGTAGACGATGCGGGTGGAGGAGTAATCCTGGTGCTTCAGGCTGGGCTGGTAGACCTTGCCCGCCACGGAGTTGGCGTTGTAGATCTCCGGGCGGTAGATCTTCTGGAAGGCCTCCATCGTGCTGATGGTGCCGATCAGCTCCAGGTTCGAGTAGTCGCCCAGCAGGTCGCCCTGGAAGTAGAACGCCAGCGGTGCGACGCTGCCCGGCGGCATGAAGTAGCGCACCTGCAGGCCCATCTTGTCGAAGTACTGGTCAGTGGGAGAGAACTCGCCCTGGCGGTATTCCACGCCCAGGATCGGGTGGTGGTTCTCGGTGCGGTGGTAGGTCTTGCTGCTGGATACGCTGATGCAGATTACCGGCCCCTTGCTGAAGTTGGCGCGGTAGGTCTCGGACTCCAGGAAATGCTTGAACAACTTGCCATGCAGGTCGCCAAAGCCCTCCGGAATGCCAAAGGTGGCCTTCCCTTCGTTGCTGGCCGGCAGCACCACGCTGAAATCGTAGTCGCGCACGTAGGACGAGAAATTGTTGCCGACGATGCCTTCGATACGCGCGCCGGTGCGGGTGTCGACGATGGTCGGGCGCAGCACCTCGATCAGCGGGAACGGATCGCCGCCATCGCTGTTGCCGATGTGCATCTCCACCGAGATGATGTCCAGCTCGACCGCGTAGCGATCCGCGCTGGGGTTGTCCCAGTGCGCCAGATCGTTGAAGCGGTTGTTGATCATGCTGATCGTGTTGCGCAGGTTTTCCTGGCGGGACGCGCCGCGGGCCAGGTTGGCGAAATTGGTGGTGATGCGCGTCCCGTCGGCAGGCTGGTAATCCTCGTTGAAGGGGATCTGCGTGATGCTGAAGGTGAAGGTGTCGGTCGTCATGGGTGGCGTTCCGTAGTGCGGGGTGACATCCGGATGCGGGCGAGGGCATCCGGCATTCAAAGTGCTGCGGCCGCTTCCAGGTCGGCGGCGCGCTGGCGAGGCAGGTCCAGCAGCGGCATGGCCCGCCGCACCGCCAGCCGTGCGCGCTCGACCAGGGCGTCGTTGTGCACGCGACCGTCGGCGAAATCCCGGTCGGTGGCGTAGACGCCCAGCGGCAGGGTGCGCGCCTGGAAGAAGCTGAAGAGCGGGCGCAGCTGATGGTCGATCACCAGCGAGTGGCGCTCGCTGCCGCCGGTCGCGGCCAGCAGGATGGGGGTGTCGACCAGTGCGTCCTGGTGGACGAAGTCGAAGAAATGCTTGAACAGCCCTGTGTACGAGCCGCGATAGACCGGCGTGCTCACCACCAGCACATCGGCCTGCTCGACGGTGGTCAACTGGCGTTCCACGGTGTCGGGCAACTGCGAACGCCAGAGCGCACCGGCCAGCTGCGGGGCCAGTTCGCCCAGTTCGACCAGGTGCTGCTCGCTGTGGATGTCCTCGCCGATCAGGCCCATCAGATGCTCGGCCAGGGTGGCGGCCTTGGAGGGGCGCTGCAATCCGCCGGACACGGCGACGATTCGAAGGGGGCGGGCAGGTGAAAGCATGACCCGATGCTAGCCATGCCCTTCCATGACGTAAAATGGTATTACTTCACCTATCCATGAGCAGGATTCATCGTCATGCTGGAGCGGATCCACCTCAGCATCGTGCAGCAGGTCGAGCAGCAGGGCTCGCTTACCGCGGCCGCCGGCGTACTGAACCTGACCCAGTCGGCCCTGAGCCACAGCATGAAGAAGCTGGAACAGCAGCTGGGCACTGATGTATGGCTGCGCGAAGGCCGCAGCCTGCGCCTGACCCAGGCCGGGCAATACCTGCTGGCCGTCGCCAACCGCGTGCTGCCGCAGCTGGATCTGGCCGAGGAGCGGTTGGGCCAGTTCGCACAGGGCGAGCGCGGCGCGCTGCGCATCGGCATGGAATGCCATCCCTGCTACCAGTGGCTGCTGAAGATCGTCTCGCCGTACCTGGCCGCGTGGCCGGATGTGGATGTGGACGTCAAGCAGAAGTTCCAGTTCGGCGGCATCGGCGCGCTGTTCGGCTACGAGATCGATCTGCTGGTTACCCCCGATCCACTGCTCAAGCCAGGCCTCAAGTTCATTCCCGTGTTCGACTACGAGCAGGTGCTGGTGGTGGCCAGCAACCACGCCCTGGCCAAGGTGGATTACGTGAAGCCGCGCCAGCTCGGCCAGGAAGTGCTGATCAGCTATCCGGTGCCGTTCGAGCGCCTGGACATCTACAACCAGTTCCTGCTGCCGGCCGGCATTACGCCGCGACGGCACAAGGCCATTGAAACCACCGACATCATGATGCAGATGGTGGCCAGCGGTCGTGGCGTGGCCGCCATGCCGCGCTGGCTGGTGGAAGAGTACGCCACCCGCATGGACGTGGTGCCGGTGCGCCTCGGTGCGAAGGGCATTCCCAAGCAGATCTATCTGGGTGCGCGCGAAGCCGATACCAGCATCGACTACCTGCAGGCCTTCATCGAACTGGCGCGGAACAGTTCGCCCCTGGCCAGCAATGCAGGCGTGGGCGCGTGATGTCCGCGCCTACGTCGCTGCGGGTGCAGGCCTTCCTTGATGCTTTTTCGCTGGAGGTGAGCGCCAGGGCCATGCCGGCGCTGGGTGCCGAAGCCACCCGCATTCCGCGTGGCACCACGATCTCCATTCCCTGGCTGGCCAGCGAGGACGACGACGCACGCCTGGCAGCGGCGCGCAGGGTGCGTGAACTGGGCTTCGAGCCGATGCCGCATCTCTCGGCGCGGCGCATCGGGTCGCGTGCGGTGCTTGAGCGCTTCCTGCAGCGTGCCGCCAACGAGGCAGGTGTCGCCCAGTGCTTGGTGATCGCCGGCGACCTGGCCACGCCCGCCGGACCGTTTGCTGACAGCGCTTCGATCATCGAGAGCGGCCTTCTGGAGAGGGCCGGTATCAAGGTCGTCGCCATCGGCGGTCACCCCGATGGCCATCCGGTCCTGGGCAGTGACGCGTGCTGGCAGGTACTGGAACACAAGTGCCAGTCCATCGAAGCGCGCGGCATGGCGCCAATGATCATCACGCAGTTCGCCTTCGATGCCGACATCGTCCTGGCCTGGTTGCACGCGCTGCGCGCCCGTGGCATCCACGTTCCGGTGCTCGTTGGCGTGCCGGGCCCGGCAAGCATCGCGCGGTTGGTACGCTACGCCGCAATGTGCGGGGTGGGGGCCAGTGCATTGATGCTGTCCCGGTATGGCATCTCGATCGGCCGGTTGCTGGGCAGCGCGGGCCCGGAGGTGTTCGTGGACCGTCTGGCGGGCGGTTTGACTGATGCCCACGGGTTGGTCAGCCCGCACTTCTTTCCGTTCGGTGGAATTGCCCAGTCGTTGGACTGGATCAACCAGCATCGGGCGCTGCCATCGGTTGCCCGCCGCTGACAGGCCATCAATCGTGCCTGCCGGGCAGCGCATGACCCGGTGCCGCCCCGCTCAGCCCCGGCGGTGGCGTATCCCTGACGGGGTACTGATCAGGCCCGCATTGCTGATGGCCTGGCGCGTACCGCACGCCCGGCACGCAAGCACGGTTCCTCCTCGCACATGCTCCATTTCCTGCTCGCCCCAGACGCTGGTTGCGCCGCAGGCCGTGCAGGTGGCTTCGATCTGCAGGGCACGGGCCAGGTCGCCCTCCGCGCCTGGCGTGTAGGTGAGGTCCCTGATCTTGAATAGGCCGGTATGACTCATTGGAACGCCGTTGTGGGTGCACTACGGGAAGATGCGAGGCGAAGGTGTCGACAGGGTTGGCACAGTGTCGAGAAACGGCGCGCTTCAGCTCATGCATCACTACGCAGCACGAACTCCTCCAGCCGCGCCCGGCTGACGGACTGGTGGTTGCCACAGCCTGGGCAACTGAGCGAAGCAGCGCCGTTGAGATCGACGAGGCCATGATCAGGAATGGCGCGGAACTGCCTTGAACACTTCAGGCAGGAACAATCGATCCGGGTGACCTGCAGCAGGGTGCCATCCTCACGCGCCACTCCTTCGACGCTGTTTACATAGAACTGTCCGATGTCGCGCATGAAGATGAATAAAGCCCTGAACGTATGGGGGCCTTCATCATGCCGCCTGTCGCGCTGCTAGGCGCGAACCGTATTCTGAAGAATTAAGAATACGCATCACGGCCCGGACTTGCGCCGGGTGCTAGAGTGTGAATAGGTGCCGACGTGGCCCTGCATTCAAGGCGAAGTCCATGCCCATCCGGGCCGTTGTATACGCAAGCCAGGCCGTTGAAGGCCTTTCGATTGACCGCCTGGAAGCACTCGTCACCGATGCCGCGAGGTTCAACAAGCTTGCAGGGGTGACAGGCGTGCTGCTGCATGACGGCACGCGATTCGTGCAGTACTTCGAAGGGCCGGAAGATGGGGTGGCCAGCGTTTACGAGCGGGTGCTGCAATCGACCAGCCACACGGATGTGGTGGAGCTGGCCCGGGGACGTGTCTCTACCCGGCAGTTCCCCTATTGGTCGATGCACCAGCTTCCTGCCGACCAGCTTCTGGTCGGCAGGCTTGCCAGGGCCGACTGGTCACGCTTCAAGAGAAGCCAGCCCGAGGAGATTGCGGGTTCTGCGTGGGGTATCGATGTGCTGGCCGCCGCGGTTGAGCCCTACGTGCACGCCGCTTAGTTTGCGGTTCGGCGGCCGCTCCCTTGGGATGTGCAGCGACATGAAGGCTTTCATCACGCTCATCGCCGCATTTGCTGCGGGCCCGGCGCTTGCCGATGCCCCGCTGCTGCCGCCGGAGAGGTTCACGGCATGCTCCCCCCGCGCGGAATCTCTGTACCGATTCGGATCCAGCCGTCAATTCAACGCGGGTA
This sequence comes from Stenotrophomonas sp. YJH_SMC_4, assembly GCF_059371575.1. Lineage (NCBI taxonomy): Bacteria > Pseudomonadati > Pseudomonadota > Gammaproteobacteria > Lysobacterales > Lysobacteraceae > Stenotrophomonas > Stenotrophomonas sp. YJH_SMC_4. The sequence goes on along the minus strand of NZ_JCAFUR010000006.1, from coordinate 152,761 downwards.
ATGCCACAGGAATCGGGCCAGGATGCCTGGCTGATGCCCGGATGGCATCGCGGGTTGTTCCCGTCGGACGATGGGGAGCCGGTCGTGGTCGGCTACGAAGGCATGAACCTGGTTCCGGCTGACGTGACGTTGAGTGAGCCGGTGCTGCATTTCTACAATCGCGGCCGCCTGGTTCGCACCGTTGCGCTCGATCAGTCGTATCGGCGCACCATGGTGTGACCGCGCCGTCACCCGCATTCACCCCGCAGCAGCGAAAATGCACCATCGGGCGCGCCCCTACGCGCGCCGCTCACTGCCCGCAGGATCGCGAAGATGTCCAATCCCCCCTTTGGTGAATCGTCATGTGCCGCCGCTGCCAGCGGTTGCGTCGAGGTGCGCGGCGCGCGCGAGCACAACCTCAGGAATGTCGACGTCTCCATCCCGCGCAACGCATTGGTGGTGTTTTCCGGTGTTTCGGGCTCCGGCAAGTCATCGCTGGCGTTCGGCACGATCTTCGCGGAGGCGCAGCGGCGCTACTTTGAGTCGGTTGCGCCGTATGCACGGCGCCTGATCGACCAGGCCGGCGTGCCCGATGTGGACGCCATCGACGGGTTGCCGCCGGCAGTGGCCCTGCAACAGCAGCGCGGCGCCAGCAACGCGCGCTCATCGGTGGGCAGCGTCACTACGCTGTCCAGCCTGGTGCGCATGATGTATTCGCGTGCAGGTGCATACCCGGCCAACCAGCCGATGCTTTACGCCGAGGACTTTTCGCCCAATACCCCGCAGGGCGCCTGCAGCACCTGTCACGGGCTGGGGCACGTCTACGAGGTGACGGAAGCCTTGATGGTGCCGGATCCGTCGCTGAGCATCCGCGAGCGCGCCATCGCCTCCTGGCCGCCGGCCTGGCATGGCCAGAACCTGCGCGACATCCTGGTCACGCTCGGCTACGACATCGACGTACCGTGGAAGAAGCTGCCGAAGAAGGATCGGGAGTGGATCCTGTTCACGGAAGAAACGCCCACCGTGCCGGTCTATGCAGGCTTCACGCCTGCCGAGACCCGGGCTGCGCTCAAGCGAAAGCTCGAGCCGAGCTACATGGGTACATACACCGGCGCGCGTCGCTATGTGCTGCATACCTTCGCCAACACCCAGAGCGCGCTGATGCGCAAACGGGTTTCCCGCTACATGGAAGGCAAGCTGTGCCCGGCCTGCCACGGAAAGCGCCTGAAGCCGGAAGCGCTCTCGGTCACCTTCGCGGGCGTGGATATCGGTGAGTTCATGCGGTTGCCCCTGGATCAACTGGCGGATCTGCTGGAGCCCATCGCGGAAGGTGATTTCGGCGCACACAGCAAGGGTGCACCTATCAGCAGGCATGCGACACCCCGCGATCGTGCCCGGCGCGCCGCGAGTGGCCGCGCGACGCACGAGGGCGCCCCCGACGTGCGCCTGACCTCGGCCCTGTTCGAAGAGAAGCGGCTGGCCGCACAGCGGCTGGCGGGCGGGGTCATGGGGCGGGTACGGCAACTGCGCGAGCTTGGCCTGGGCTATCTCTCGCTGGACCGCGCCACGCCCACGCTGTCCGCCGGCGAACTGCAGCGCCTGCGGCTGGCCACGCAGCTCAGCTCGTTGCTGTTTGGTGTGCTGTACGTGCTCGACGAGCCTTCGGCCGGACTGCATCCCGCCGACAGCCAGGCGCTGTACGACGCGTTGGACCGGCTGCGTGATGGTGGCAACTCGGTGTTCGTGGTCGAGCACGATCTGGAGCTGATGCGCCGCGCGCAGTGGCTGGTGGATGTGGGCCCGGAGGCCGGTGAGCGGGGCGGGCGCGTGCTCTACAGCGGCGAGCCCGATGGCCTGCGCCAGGTGCAGGAGTCGCGCACGGCACTGTATCTGTTCGACCAGGTACCCGCGCCCACCCGGCGGCAGCGCACCGCCACCCACTGGCTGGAACTGCAGGGCATCCATCGCCACAACCTGCAGGGAGTGGACGCGCAGGTGCCGCTGGGATTGCTGACGGCAGTGACCGGCATTTCCGGCTCGGGCAAGTCCAGCCTGGTGGCTCAGGCGCTGCCAGAGCTGATGCTGCTGCATCTGGGGCATGAACCTGCGGACGATGGCGCCGAGGCCTCGCCGACCGACGGGCCTACCGTAATCGAAACGACGCGAGGCCAGTTGGCCGGTGATGTGGACGCCATCCAGCGGGTCGTGCAGGTCGACCAGAAGCCGATCGGCCGCACGCCACGCTCCAACCTGGCCACCTATACCGGGCTGTTCGATCACGTGCGCAAACTGTTCGCGGCGACGCCCGCCGCACGTCGTCGTCGCTTCGATGCGGGTCGTTTCTCGTTCAACGTAGCCAAGGGCCGATGCGAAACCTGCGAAGGCGAGGGTTTCGTGAGTGTCGAACTGCTGTTCATGCCCAGCGTCTATGCCCCATGCCCCACCTGCCACGGCGCCCGCTACAACGAGGCCACGCTGAAGGTGCTATGGAATGACCGCAACATCGCCGAGGTCCTGCAGATGACCGTGGACCAGGCGCATGCATTCTTCATGGCGGAAGAGGTGATTGCCCGGCCGTTGCAGCTGCTGCAGGACATCGGCCTGGGTTACCTGAGGCTGGGCCAGCCGGCCACGGAGCTTTCAGGCGGCGAGGCCCAGCGCATCAAGCTGGCCACTGAACTGCAGCGCAGCCAGCGCGGGCGCACGCTTTACGTGCTGGACGAACCCACCACCGGCCTGCACGCGTCGGATGCGGACAGGCTGCTGGTTCAGCTGCAGCGGCTGGTCGACGCAGGAAATACGGTGGTGATGATCGAGCATGACATGCGGGCGGTCGCCCAGGCGGACTGGGTGATTGACGTCGGGCCGGGCGCAGGCAGCGCGGGTGGCACCATCGTGGCGAAGGGAACGCCGCAACAGGTGGCCCGCGCGCGGGGAAGCAGGACAGCGCCTTTCCTTGCGCGCGAGCTGGCTCCTCTGTAGGGCCGAGCCATGCCCGGCCATCACCCTCGGCCAGATCCGGGGGCGGCCTGTCCAGCAAACGATGCTCAGGTCTCCCCGCGCCACTGGCTCATCAACATCTGCAGAAAGCGTTCCGCAGTAGGCGAGAGCAGGGCGCCCCGGCGACGGACGATCCCGATCGTGCGCGACACCACGGGGTTACCAATCGTGCGCGTCACCAGGGTCGGATGATCCCCGTCCGGCGTGGCCATTTTCGGCAGGACCGACACGCCGATGCCGGCCTCGACCATGCCCAGTGACGTCGACAGGTGGGTCACTTCGTAGTGCCAGCTCAGCTTGAGGTTCTCGCGCGCCAGGGCACCATCCAGCAGCGTGCGGTTGCCGCTGGTGCGATGCACGGTGATCAGCTGGTGCTCGGCCAGATCGGCCCATTCAACCTTGCGCTTGCGGGCCAGCGGATGATCGCGTCGGCAGGCCAGCACGAAGGGATCTTCGGCCAGCACGTCGAAATCGAGATTCGGATCGTTGGCGCCCATGAAGTTGATGCCGAACTCGACTTCGCCACGCTCTACCGCCTGCAGGCCTTCGGTGGCCGGGATATCCAGGATCCGGAAGCGCACGTTGGGATGCGCTTCGTGGAAACGCGCCATCACGCTGGGCAGGAAGTAGAACGCCGCCGTGGGCAGGCAGGCGATGGTGACGGTAGCGCCCCGCGTATCGTCCCGGCCCCGCAGTGAGAACAGTGATCCATCGAATTCCTCCAGCATGCGACGCACCAGCGGCAGCAGGTTCTCGCCGACGGCGGTGGTGCTGACGCTGCGCGTGGTGCGCTCCAGCAGTGGCGAACCCACAGCCTGCTCCAGCTTCTGTATCCGTCGGCTGAGTGCCGGCTGGGAGACGTGCAGGATCTCCGCGGCGCGGTGGAAGCTGCGCGTCTCCGACACCAGAAGGAATGCGCGTAGATCCAGGATTTCGCAATTGATGCTCATTGGGTATCAATCATCAAAAAATCAGCAATTCACAGATCAATTGGGGCCATGCCAGTATCGAATCACAGAGGGGTCATTCATCCCCTATACGCATCAATCTAGCACACGTATGTCCAACGATCTGCTCAGCATTCCCTGCGTACTCATGCGCGGTGGTACATCCAAGGGCCCGTTCTTCCTGGCCAGCGATCTTCCGGCGGACATTGCTGAACGCGATCGCCTGCTGGTGGAAGTAATGGGGTCGGGCCATCCGCTGCAGATCGATGGCATCGGTGGCGGCAACGCGCTGACCAGCAAGGTGGCCATCATCGACCGATCCAGCCGGGCAGACGCCGACGTGGACTATCTGTTCGCCCAGGTACGGGTGGAGCAGCAGGTGGTGGACACGTCCCCCAACTGCGGCAACATGCTGGCGGCGGTGGGCCCGTATGCCATCGAGCGGGGGCTGGTGCAGGCTCAGGATCCGCAGACCGAGGTGCGCATCCACAACGTCAACACCGGCAAGCTGATCATCGCCACGGTGGAAACGCCGGGTGGCCATGTGGTCTACCGCGGTGATACGCGCATTGCCGGCGCACCGGGCTCGGCCGCGCCGGTCAGGCTTTCCTTCCTTGATGCCGCAGGCGCCCGCACCGGCAAGCTGCTGCCCAGCGGCCACGCCCGGGAAACCATCGATGGCGTGCCGGTCAGCCTGGTGGACTGCGCCATGCCGATGATGCTGGTGCGTGCCGAAGACCTGGGCGTGCACGGTGATGCCTCGCCCGCCGGACTGAACGCGGATGCCGCGTTCATGCGCCGGCTGGAAGCGCTGCGCATCGAGGCGGGCGCCCGCATGGGCATCGCCGACGCCGGCAACAAGGTCATTCCCAAGCCGGTGCTGCTGTCGGCGCCGCAACACGGCGGCGATCTGCAGGTGCGTTACTTCATGCCGCACCAATGCCACACCGCACTGGCGATCACCGGTGCGGTCGGCCTGGCTACCGCCGCCGTCACGCCGGGCACGCTGGCCCACACTTTGGTCGGGTGCCTGTCCGTTCCCGGCAGCATTACCCTCGAACATCCGAGCGGGGACCTGCAGGTGGGCCTCAGTCGCAGCTCGGATGACGCACCGGTGATTGCCAGCGTGGTCCGCACCGCACGCCGACTGTTCGAAGGTCGCGTGTTTGCGACAACGCCAGCGCCTGCCATGGCCAGTTCCACCCAAGCCCGCCAATGGACGTCAGCGGCATGATCTGAACCCGGCAGGGCCGGCGCAGACGCGCATGCCTGCCATTACAACGTAGATGCTTCACTCCTGGGAGGGATGATGTACAAGCAGTTATTCATGGCCGCGCTGTGCGCGGCCGGCCTGGCCGCGGCCGGTTGCAGCAACAGCGGGCGCGCGGAAGGCGCATCCACCGGCACCGGTGACGATGCACCCGTGCGCATCAGCGTCGGCTCCTACAACCTCAACAACCTTCCGTTCTTCATTGCCGATGCCAAGGGCTACTTCAAGGACGTCGGCCTGGACGTAAAAACCGAGAACTTCGCCCAGGGTGGCTCGAAGGTGCTGCAGGCCCTGGTGGCGAATTCCACCGACGTGGCGGTCGGTTTCTACGACCACACCATCCAGATGCAGGCCAAGGGCAAGGATGTGGTCGCCTTCGTGCTGCTTTCGCGCAATTCGGGCCTGGTGATGGCCGGCCGCGAGGATGCCACCTTCGATCCGGCCCGCCCGGACACCATCAAGGGCCAGAAGGTCGGCATCACCGCACCGGGCTCCTCGTCGGATTTCTTCGTCCGTCACTTCCTCGCCCAGCACGATATTCCGGCTGACAGCATCTCGCTGATCGGCGTCGGCTCGGGCGCCGCAGCGGTCGCGGCGCTGGAGCAGGGCAAGATCGACCTGCTGGTCAATTATGATCCCGCCGCCACCCTGATTACCGAACGCAAGGTCGGCAAGATCATCCTCGACGCGCGCAGCGACGAAGGCGCCCGCCAGGTCTATGGCGGGCTGTACCCGACCTCGGTGATGTATGCCAACCAGAGCTTCCTGGACAAGCGCCCCGAAGCGGCCGAGAAGATCGCCCGTGCCGAGCAGATGGCGTTGAAGTTCATCGCCGACAACAGTGCCCAGGAGATCGTTGCCGCGCTGCCGGACAGCTATGTCTCCGGCGACCGCGCCACCTATGCCCGCGCGGTGGAGAACGCCCGCGCGATATTCACCCGCGATGGACGCTTCACCCCGGCCGACCTGGAGACGCCGTTGAAGGTGCTGCGTGAGTTCAATACGGATGTGGCCAAGGCCAACATCGATCTGTCCAGGACCTACACCAATGCCTTCGTCGAGCGTGCCAACGCTGCGGCGCCGGCTGCCCAACCGTAAGCGGAGGTAACCCCATGGCCCTCAATGCCACCGTGCGCCAACTCAACGGCGCACCGCAGCTGGAGCCTGCACAGACCATGGTCGCCATCAACAAGGTGACCATGTCCTTCGGCGAGTTCACCGCCGTTCGCGATGTCGACATCCAGGTAGGTGACGGCGAGTTCCTCGCCATCGTTGGGCCCACCGGGTGCGGCAAGAGCACCATCCTCAATTCCGTGGCGGGCCTGCTGAAGCCATCCTCGGGCGACGTGGCGATCGATGGCCGCACGGTCAGCGGCGTGCAGGAGTCGGTCGGCTACCTGTTCCAGCAGGACGCCCTGCTGCCGTGGAAGACAGCTTTCCAGAACGTCGAGCTGGGCCTGCGCTTCCGCGGCGTGCCCGAAGCCGAACGCAAGGCCAAAGCCAACGCGTGGCTGGCCAAGGTCGGCCTGGCCGGTTTCGAGCATCGCTATCCGCACCAGTTGTCCGGTGGCCAGCGCAAGCGTGTGCAGATGGCGCAGGCGCTGATCGTCGAGCCGAAGGTGATCCTGATGGACGAGCCGTTCTCGGCGCTGGACATCCACACCCGCCACCTGATGCAGAACGAGCTGCTGCGCCTGTGGCAGGAGGATCGCCGCTCGGTGATCCTGATTACCCATGACCTGGAAGAAGCAATCGCGCTGGGTGACCGCGTGGTGGTGCTGTCCTCCGGCCCGGCGAGCCGCGTGGTGCGCAGTTTCGACGTGGATCTGGAACGGCCGCGCAACGTGGCCGAGATCAAGCTGGATGACCGTTTCACCGACCTGTACCGCGACATCTGGGCCTGCCTGCGCGGCGAAGTGGAGAAGAGCTATGCACGCCAAGACTGACAAATTCATCCAGCTCGCGCTGGTGGTCGCCGTGTTCGGCGGCTGGGAAGGCGGTATCGCGCTGGGCGTGATCGATCCGTTCTTCTTCCCTTCGCCGACGGCCATCGTGCAGCAGGCCTGGACCTGGTTGTCCGATACCTCGTTCTACCAGCATGTCTACATCACCCTTACTGAAACCGCGCTGGGCTACATCATCGGCACCGGCCTGGGCGTGGCTGGCGGTGTCTGGCTGGGCCTGAGCCGCCGTTCGGCGCGCATCCTCGATCCCTTCATCAAAGGCTTCAACGCGATTCCGCGCGTAGTGCTGGCGCCGATTTTCGTGTTGTGGCTGGGGCTGGGCCTGTGGTCGAAGGTGGCGCTGGCGGTCACGCTGGTGTTCTTCACCACGTTCTTCAACGCCATGCAGGGCGTGCGCGAGGTGAACCCGGTGGTGCTGGCCAATGCCCGCATCCTGGGCGCAAGCCGCAGCGACCTGCTGCGCCATGTCTACTTCCCGGCAGCGGCCAGCTGGATCCTGTCCTCGCTGCGCACCTCGGTCGGCTTTGCCGTGGTCGGCGCGATCATCGGCGAGTACCTCGGCGCTTCGGCGGGCCTGGGTTACCTGATCGCGCAGGCCGAGGGCAACTTCAATGCCGTGGGTGTGTTCGCCGGCATCATCATCCTGGCCGCCTTCGTGCTGGTCATCGACGCCCTGCTGGACGTGGTCGAGAACAAGCTGATCACCTGGCGTCCCAACGCCCAGGCACAGGCCACCAGCTGACCGGGCCGGGCTGAGCCCGCCTGCCGCGCCGCCGGTCCGATCCGGCGGCGCGAGCTTCCTCCCCCGATCTTCCCCCGCACCACCGCAACAGGCCAGCGCCGGGCCAGGGGGCCGGCTGGCCGGAGAGAGAGTCCATGAACCCTTCCACCGTGCTGCCGCTGGCAGCGCTGCCGGTCGCGCTCGGCCTGCTGTTGGCCAGTGGCCACGCCGACGCCCAGTCTGTTTCATCCCCGCCCGCGCCATTGAGCCAGGCCGAGCTGTCACGCCTGGTGCAGCAGCAGGCGCTGCAGATCCAGCAATTGGAAGCGCGCCTCCGCGCCGTCGAGGGCGGGCAGGGCACCGCGGCCGCACTATCCGCGCCGCCCGCGCCCGCACCCGCGCTGGAAACGCGGGTGGCCGCACTGGAATCCGGCCAGTCCAGGCAGCCCAAGGTCTCCTGGGCCAAGGGCGCACCCGAGTTCAGCAGCGCCGACGGCACGACGGTGTTCCGTCCCCGCGGCCGCCTGTTCGTCGATGCCTCCAGTACGGACGGTTCGGCGGTCGGTGATCGCAACGTTTCGGGCACCGAGGTCCGTTCGGTGCGCCTGGGGGCCGAGGGACGCTACGGCACACTGGGCTGGGTGGTGGAGGGTGACTTCGCCGACAACGCGGTGGCCTGGAAGTCGGTCTACGCCACGCTGGACCACACCCTGTTCGGCCTGCCCGCCGATCTCACGATCGGCAACCGCTTGAACGATCGCGGTATCGATGGCTCCAGCAGCACCTCCAACACGCCGTTCCAGGAACGCAACGTGGTCGGCACGTTGATGCTGCCGCAGCGCGGCCTGTTCGGTGTCGGGCTGACCGAGCGGGTGTACGGAAAGGGCTGGCACGCCAGCCTGTCTGTGGCCGGCAACGATCTCAACAACGCCGGCACCGACAACGACAGCCAGACCTGGGCCACGCGCGTGCACTGGAATCCACTGGACACTGCTGGTGCCACGTTGCATCTGGGCGCATGGGCGTTCCACGAGAAGATTCCCGCCGGGGCCAGCGGCGTGGTGCGCAGTTCGGCCATCGCGGGGCATTTCAACGATCTGGTCAGGATCACGCCGGGCACGCTGCTGGGCGCCGAGCGCAGCACCGCCTACGGTGCCGAACTGGCCGGCTTCTTCGGCCCGGCGTGGGCAACGGGCGAGTGGGGTACGCGAAGCCTGCGCGGGGCCGATGCCGGCGGTCGCTACGATCGCGACCACGCGGCGTGGGCGATTTCTGCCGGCTGGTTCCTGGCGGGGGCGCTGCCGTCGTACTCGGGCAAGGCCGGTACCTGGGGGAAGGTGAAGGTCGCCGATCCGGTGACGCGCGGCGGCGGCGGTGCCTGGGAGCTGAAGGGCCGCTATGAAGACGTGGACTATGCCGAGCTGCCCAGTGGCGGTACCGGTAACGCGTGGACCCTGGGCGCGAACTGGTACCTCAACGATTTCAGTCGCGTGATGTTCGAAGCCGTGCGCTGGCAGACCCGTCACCGCAGCGGCAGTGCAATGGGCAGGGATGAAGGCACCACCTTCAATACCCGCCTGCAGCTGGTCTTCTAGGGCAGGGGCGCCGCCTGCACTCTGGTCACAGCAGCAACAACGCTGCGATGAGTGCAGGTGGCATCACCAGCGCGCCGACGCGCAGGAAGTCGAGCGCGCTGACATGCTCGCCTTCGCGACGCAACGCCATCAGCCACAGCATCGTGGCCAACGAGCCGGTCACCGACAGGTTCGGGCCCAGATCCACGCCGACCAGCAATGCGGCACGGGTCTGCGCCGGCAGGTCGGCCATCTGCCCCAACGAACCAGCCGCCAGGCCGACCGGCAGATTGTTGGCCACATTGCTCAGCAGTGCAGCGGCGCCGCCGGCCAGCCAGCTGGCGTGGTGCGGCGACGTTTTCGCCAGCGCCTGCAGCGCGCTGGCCGCAGTCTGGATGACACCGGTCTGCGCCACCGCTTCCACCAGCACGAACAGCCCAGCCACCAGCGGCAGCACCCCCCAGGATACGTGGCGCAGCAGCGGCAGCGGGCTGCGTCGCTGGCGGATCGCCACCGCCACCACGCTCAGCGTGCCCGCGCAGAAGGTGGTCAGGCCCAGCGGCCCGTTCAAGGCGGACGTAACCAGCAGCACCGTGCCGGTGAACAGTACGCCCAGTGCGCTCAGGCGCCCACCCTCGGTCAACGGGCGATGCGCCGGCGCGGCCACCAGCGGCTGGGCGATCTCGCGCCGATGCACCCAGCGCAGGACCAGATAGGTGGCACCGATCGCCGCCGCCGACGGCAGCGCGAACTGCGCCAGCCACCGCAGCAGCGGCGGCATGTGCTGGCCGTACACCACGAGATTGGCCGGGTTGGAGATGGGCAACACGAAGCTGGCCGCGTTGGCGATGAAGGCACAGACGAACAGGTAGGGCAGGGGATTGGCCCGGGCCGCCTTGCAGGCCGCGTAGACCGCCGGCGTCAGCACCACGGCTGTCGCATCATTGGAAAGAAACACCGTTACCAGCGTGCCGACCAGGAACACCAGGTCGAACAGGCGTCGCCCGGATCCGCCCGCGTGCCGCACCGCGTACAACGCCAGCCAGTCGAACAGCCCTTCGCGGCGTGCGAGCTCGGCCAGCACCATCATGCCGACCAGGAACAGGTAGACATCGCGGCCCTCGGCGACTGCGTGCCAGGTAGTGCCGAACGACACAGTGCCGCTGAGCGGAAGCAGCGCGGCCGCACCGAGCGCCCACACATACTCCGGAATGCGGAACGGACGGAACAGCAGGCCGACAGTGGCAACGGCCACCGCCATCCAGATGATGAGGGAAGAATGGGAAGCGAGCATGGGGTAGGGGGCGTGCGCGGTGCCGTCCATCGACCGCGTCGCCGGTTCTCCGGCGCATGTGATCGGCGTGCAGGCGCCCGCTGCGATCAGTGCAAGTGCCGGGGTTGCGGCATCATACCGTGCCGGCTGCCCAGCAAAGGCCCTGACGCGGCACGTTACGTGACGGCCGCACCAGGGCATTCAACACCGCGCCTACTGCGACGCACACTCCACCTTGCGATCGAACTCGGTGCCCAGTACGACCGAGGTGATCGCAAGCGTTGTGCCCTTTCCGGCGCGCAGCGCAAACGGCACGTTCAAGCGGCTCATGTCCGCCCCGGCCTTGGCCAGGCACTTGAGGGGAACGCCCAGCCTGACCCACTCATTGCGCGGCGCCACCGACAGCGCAGGGCCCAGCGCAACCTCGGCAGCACAGGCCGCCCCGCAGGCGGTACCGAGTGTCACTGCGGCTTCTGCCGGGAGCTGTTCGACACGCACGGTTGCTACCACGGACAGCTCGCCGTTGGTCTCGCGCGACCAGTCCAGCGGAGTATTGGCCTGCAACGCCACCGTGGCCGGCGCCCGGAAACTGAACCGGCGTGCGCCCTCCTGCACATCGGTGTTGATTGCGACCATCGCCAGTGACTGGTCGGCAGTCGTTGCATTGGGATGCACGACATCGGTCGATTCGCCATTGGCGGCAGTCAGGCGAAGCATCAGCCCAGTGCCGGCCACACCACGATCGAACAGAGTACCGCTACCGGCGGCGTCCGGATCAATGCCCGGGTCCTCGGAAAGCGCAGGCAGATTTCCCTTGTCGGCATAGGTCAGGCCGTATCCGAAGGCGAACTGCGGGTCGTAGTCCTTCTGCCCCACGTTGTTCTGGTACTGGTTGGCGCGGCGTGGCCAGGAGTAGCTCAGCTTTCCGCGGAAGTCGTGTTGCACGCGCCCATCGGCCCCACGCAGCAGCACATCGGCCACGCCCCCACCTTCCGATCCCGGCAGCCACGCGGCCAAGAAGGCATCGGCTGCGTTGATTTCGCGGTTCAGCCACAACGGGCGCCCGCTCAGGAACACCCCCACGACCGGAATGCCGTCTGCCTTCAGGCGTCGCATCAGCTCCAGGTCTCCGGACTTGCCGTTCTTGAACATCAGGTTGGGCAAGTCGCCCTGGAACTCGGCATACGGATCTTCGCCGAACACCACGATGGCCACATCGGGCCGGCTGCGATAACGGCCATCGACCGCCAGTTCGGCCTGGCCGCCGCCCGACCTGACCTGTGCCTCCAGGCCTTCCCAGATCGTTTCAGCATTCGGGAAGTCCTCCCGACGCGTGCCATCGCCCTGCCAGCTGAGCGTCCAGCCGCCCGCCTGACGGCTCATGTCGTTCGCGGCATCGCCCGCAACCAGCACCCGTTGTTTCGGCGGGAGTGGCAGCAGCTGGTTCTGGTTCTTGAGCAGCACCAGCGATTCACGCACGGCCTGCCGCGCCACCTGGCGATGCGCCGGCGCCCCGAGCAGCTCGAATCTGCCGCCCAATGCGCGCTCGGACGGCTTGGGTTTGTCGAACAGGCCCATGCGCATCTTCGCCCGCAGAATGCGGCGGACGGCATCGTCCAGCCGCGCCTCCGGCAGGCTGCCGTCCTTCACGTGGGCCAGCGTGCTTTCATACATCCCCTTCCAGCTGTCCGGTGCCATCGCCATGTCCAGGCCCGCCACGTAGGTCCTGGCGCAGTCGGTGTTGCTGCAGCCCTTGATCTGGCCATGGCCGTTCCAGTCACCGACCACGAAGCCGCCGAAGCCCATCCGGCCCTTCAGCACATCGGTCAACAACGGCTTGTGCCCATGCATCTTCTCGCCATGGAAGCTGTTGAAGGACGCCATCACCGACTGCGCGCCCGCATTGATCGCCGGCAGGTATCCGGCGGCATGGATGTCGCGCAGTTCTGCCTCGCTGACCGTGGTGTTGCCCTGGTCCTTGCCGTTGCCCGTGCCGCCATCGCCGAGAAAATGCTTGACCGTGGTCATCACGTGGTGGTCGTCGAGGAAGTCAGCAGCCCCCGCCTTGCCCTGCAGGCCTTCGACGAATGCCCCTGCATAGCTGGCCACCAATGCCGGATCTTCCGAGTAGCCTTCGTACGTGCGCCCCCAGCGGTCGTCCTGCGGAACGGCCACGGTCGGCGCGAAGGTCCATTCCATGCCGGTCACACGGGTTTCGGCAGCGGTGATCCTTGCGATCTCGCGCAGCAGTTCCGGGTTGCGCGCTGCGCCCAGGCCGATGTTGTGCGGGAACAGAGTGGCACCCACCACATTGCTCTGGCCATGCATCGCATCAATGCCCCAGACGATGGGAATGGCCTTGCCACCGTTGCGCGTGTCCATCGAGGCTTCCCAGAACGCGTCGGCCAGCGCAAGCCATTCGGCGGCTTTTGCGTTGTAGCGGCCACCTGGGTCGGATGCGCCGCCCGCCAGTATTGAACCCAATCGATATCTGCGCACGTCGTCGGGCGTGATGCTGGCGATATCGCCCTGCACGATCTGGCCGACCTTTTCTTCCAGCGTCATTGATGCGATCAGCGCGTCGATGCGTCGTTCCATGGCCGGATCGTTGGCCAGCGGCCAGGTTGCCTTGGGCCAGTGCGCGGGAGTGATGGTACCTGCGTCGTTCACCGGGGCAGGGGCCGCACCGGTCGCAGGCACCAGCGCCATGGCAAGCGATGCAGCCAGCAGCAGGCGGTGTGGACGTAGAACGGGGTTGCGCTTCGCACGATCGGAATGACGGACGTTCATCGGAACAATCATCTCGGAAGGGTGGCTTGGATGGGCTCGGCGACCAGAAAGCAACCTGACAGCGTTGTCAGTCGAAGTCGAGCATACCCAGCCCGTGGAACGAATGCTTGCTGCACAGCGGCATGGGTTTTGAGGATAAAGTTGCATCTGCATCCACATCCCGTGGTGCAGGATTTCGGTAGAGATGGTGAGGCTATGACGGGCAGAGGGCGGGGGATGCCGGGACCTGAGCAGGTGCTCGCAGGCAGGCCGGGACGCGTGCGGATCGAGGATGTCGCGGCAACGGCCGGGGTCTCGATGAAGACCGTCTCGCGGGTGCTCAACAACGAGCCGAACGTCTCCAAGAGCACCCGGGCCCGGGTGGACGCGGCAGTGGAAAAGCTGCGTTACCGTCCCTTGCCCTCTGCACGGGTCCTCGCCGGCCGGCGTTCCTACCTGATCGCGATGCTCTTCGATAATCCGTCCTCGAACTATCTGATGGAGATCGAGATGGGGGTGCTGGATGCCTGCATGGAACAGCACTACAACCTGATGCTCGCTCCGCTGATCTACGACGCGGCCGATATCGTGGAAAAGGTCGAGTCATTGATCATGCAGTCGCAGCTCGACGGCGTGGTGCTGACGCCGCCCCTGACCGACGACACGGCCCTGCTGGAACGCCTGGTCGACCTGGGCATTCCGTACTCCAGCATTTCGGCGAAGGAACAGAACCGGAACGTGGGCGTCGTCGTGGATGAAATCGGCGCGGTGGTGGCGCTGATCGCACACCTGGCCTCGCTGGGCCATACCCGCATCGCCCATATCAAGGGACACGCCGCGCATGGCGCAAGCATGTGGCGCTTGGCAGGCTATCGCGAAGGCCTGCGCAGGGCAGGCCTGCGCTACGACCCCAGCCTGGTGCTGGAAGGTGAGTTCTCATACGAATCCGGCTACATCGGCGCCAACGCACTGCTTGATCGGCCTGATCGGCCGACTGCCATCTTCGCTGCCAACGACGATATGGCGGCCGGGGTCATCTGCGCGGTGTTCGAGCACGGCCTTTCGGTGCCGGGCGACATCTCTGTCTGTGGTTTCGATGACACGCCGATCGCCCGCCAGATCTATCCGGCGTTGACCACGGTCTGCCAGCCCACCCGAGAGATGGGCCGGCGGGCGGCCATGGAGCTGATCAAGGAAGTGCGCGAGCTCGGCAGCGGTGGCGTGGTCGATATTGACTACGCCCTGCAGGTCCGGCGATCCACGGGGCCGGTCCGTCACGATTGAACGCGGTCCAACGGCCTGCCGGCGCGATCGGGACGCCGCGCTGGCAGGGCAGGGGCGCGGTTCAGCTCAGTGGCCCGCTTCGGTTGCCAATCGCTCCAGATCAACACCCTGGCGACGAAGTGTACGGCCGGCCGCCCAGGCGTAGAACGCCAGATAACAGAAACACAGCACGCCAATGATGAAGCTGTAGTGCACGCCGACCTTGTCGGCAAGCGCACCCTGCGCCCAGCTGACGATGCCGCCGCCCATGATCATCATGATCAGCAGGCTGCTTGCCTGGTTGGTATGGCGGCCCAGGCCGCTGATGGCCAGGGTAAAGATGCAGGGCCACATCGTGCTGCAGAACAGCCCGACACTGATGAAGGCGATCACACTGGTCATGCCGGTGGTGAACATGCCGACCAGCTGCGCCGCAATGCCACACACGGCAAAGTACAGCAGCATGCGCGACGGATTGCCCCTGCTGGCCAGGGTGGCAATGATCATCAGGACGATCACCGGCGCGTAGTGCAGGAACTGTGCGGAGTTGTGGCCAGAGATCGCGTTGACGGCAAGGTAGATGGCGAACGCGACGAACGGCAACACCAGCATCAACAGCTTCCGGGTGCCTGCGCGCACATCGAACGCGCCTGCGGCACCACCCCAGCGGCCGATCATCAGGCTGGCCCAGTACAGCGACACGAACGGGGCGATCACCGAGGTTTCCAGCCCCAGTCCACCCTTGCTCAAGGGCTGCTCAAGGTAGGCTGGAAGATTGTCGATGGTCGATACCTCCACGCCGACGTAAAGGAAGATCGCGATCATGCCCATGACCAGCTGCGGGTAAGCGAGCGCAGATCTGCGATCTGTCTGGTGATCTGCCCCGGTTGCACCTGCGGGGACCGTCGCGGACAGCTCGACATGATTGGGCACGCTCGAGAGCCGCAGCAGCACGGCTACCAGTACGAAGGCGGCGCCCAGCACCAGGTATGGGATCTTTACGCTCTCGATGCTCGCCTCTGTGTTGCCCGCTGACACGCTGCCAAAGATGGCAATGCTCACCAGCAGTGGGCCTACCGTCGCGCCCAGGTTGTTGACACCGCCGGCCATGGTCAGGCGCTGCGATCCAGTGGCCGGATCACCCATGATCACCGCCAGCGTATTGGCTGCGATCTGCTGGAGCGAGAAGCCCAGGCCAACGATGAACAGGCCGGACAGCATCAGTGCAAACGAGCCGGTGTTGGCCGCGGGATAGAAGAGCAGGGCACCCAGTGCCGAGACCAGCAGGCCAAGGCAGATGCCGTTGCGGTAGCCCACCCTGTGCAGCAGGTCGCTGCCGATGGCGCGGGAGACGGCGATGTAGATCAGCGAACCGGCGGTGTAGGCAACGTAGAAAGCCATCGCCACGTACATGCTCTGCGCCTGGCTGAGATGGAACGCCTTCTTGAACACCGGAATGAGGATGCCGTTGCTTGCGGCAACGAAGCCCCAGAAGAAGAAGACGGTGATGAGTACACCGAACTGCGACCAGCGGGTTGTGTGTTTCATGATTCTCGTGTCATCGCGGGCAGGGCGACGCCCCGTGCGTTGTCGCACAGGGCGGGACGTGGTGATTGCGCACGGAGGGCCGGCGAAACCGGCCCTCCTTCAAGGCTGCGTTGCTCAGAACTGGTAACGCAGGCGCAGGCCGTAGCTGCGCGGATCGTTCAGGAAGCGGACGTTGATGCCGGAACCCACCAGGGCCTTCTGCGAGACGTCGTTGCCCAGCAGATTGTTGCCCCAGGCTTCCACCCGCCAGTTGCCGCTCAGTGAGGTGAAGCCAATGCCCGCGTTCAAGGTGGTCTCGCCCTTCTGGCGGTCAGGGAAGCCGGCCGCAGCGGCACTTTCGGTACGGTCATGGACCAGCTCACCAGTGGCCGGATCCTGTCGGATGAACTCTACGTCCCGGTTGTTGTACTGGGTGAGATAGAAGGCCGAGCGGTACGAGGCCAGCAACTGCCAGTCGAAGGTGCCAAAGCGCAGCTCGGTCGTATGCTGCAGGCGCACGTTGAAGGTGAGCTTCGAGGCCAGAGGCAGTTCATTGCCGGACAGGTCGATCAACGAAGTGGCGCCACCGGCGTCGTAGTTCTGGCTGCGGACATCGGCGACGGTGCCGCGCTTGATCTCACTGTCCATCCAGAGTGCATTGATGTTGACCATGAAGTTGTGCGGGAGTCGCAAGGTGCTTTCCGCCTCCAGGCCGTACACAGCGGACTTGCCGACGTTGCGGTTGACCAGCGCATAGCCGGTGGCTTCACCGGTGGTCGGGTTGGTGGCGATCACCGCCAGGTCCTGGAACACCTGGTCGCTGTAGTCGTAATAGAACCCGCTGACGTTGAAGGTCGAGGTGCGACCCAGCATCTGGAAGGAGTTCTTGCTGCCGATTTCGTAGGCAATGATCGATTCGGGCTTGAAGGTCTCGGGAATCTCCTTCGGATCAAACGTGTCGTTGAAGCCGCCCGCCTTGTGGCCGGTCGACACCAGGCCGTACAGCAGGCTGTCGTCGCTCACGTCGTACTCGAAACCCGCGCGCCAGTCGGTAAAGCTGAACTTGCTCTTGCCGAACTGCTGGGCCGGAATCGCGCTGACCTGGGCCCAGCTCTGGTACGGGCAATCGACGGTATCGCCACCGATGTCGGGACGGTCCACGCAGCCGAATGGGCCGCCATCGGGCACCGCGCCGATCTGCTGCAGCAAGGTGTCGTTGCGACCGTGTCGCAGCACGCCCTGCAGCAGGAAGCGGGCCATCTCCGCCTGCGAGGTGATGTTGCTGACATCAAAGTTCGGACGGCTCATGAACGCGGGCTCGAAGCCGGGCGTGCCGAGGCGAGTGGCAAAGTCCCCGCCTTGGCCAGGCAGGCCCAGCGACCAGTTGCCGCCGATGCCGTAACGCGACTTCTTCTCCTCGGAGTAGCGCAGGCCGCCCTTCAGGCGCAGGCGATCGTTGACGTCGAACGTGCCATCGGCGAAAACGGCGGAAGACTTGCCATTGACCTTGGGCATGGTGAATTCAGTGCCCGAATACCAGCGCCCTTTGTCCACCAGCGAAAGGTAGCCCACCCGCTGGTCCTCGTTGAAGTGGAACAGGCCGGTGGTCCAGCGCAGCCGCTCGTCCTGGTCGGACGTGAACCGCAGCTCATGTACCTGCGACTCCGACTCGGTCAGCCAGTACTGGGTGGAGTAGTTGTCGTAATCGATGCCACCCGGGTTGCTGGGCGATACCGGATCGATGTTGCGGCCCGGCCAGAGGATGCCTTCGCTCTGCGCATTGGTCTGGCGGTAGTCCACGTTGCGGTAGCTGCCGTTGTACTCCACCGCCACCTTGCCGAAGTCGTAGGAAATGCTGGTCTGCGCCCCCCAGTTGGTGCTGTCGAGCTTGCCCTGCGCGCCACGGTAGATGATCTTCCGCAGGTCGACATCGTCGGGCAGGTAGCCGGCCCTGGCGGCGGTGTAGACGTTGGCGCCGGGATAGCCCGTGCCGCCTTCCTTGCCGATGTCGGCCATGGCGAAGATCGACAGCTTGTCATCCGGCTGGTAGAGGAACGACAGTCGAGCGCCCCGGTCGTCCTGCACGCCAGCCGGTTCCAGGTCCTGCGCGCGCCCCGCATTCTTGAACGGAGAGTCCTTCTCCACCTTGTAGCCAGCCACGCGGAAGGCCGCGCCACCACCGATCGGGAGATTCAGGGCGAACTCGCCACCGCGATGGTCACGATTGCCGGCCTCGGCCTGAACATACCCACCGAACGCTTCCAGGTCGGGGCGCTTGGTGATGATGTTCAGCGTGCCGGCCAGCGCATTGCGGCCGCGCAGCGTGCCCTGCGGGCCCTTGTTGATTTCCACCCGCTCGACATCGTAGAACATGCCGCCCAGACCGCGCGGTCGTGCAATGTAGGCCCCGTTGATGTGGGGCGCGGCGCCCGGATCACCCAGTTCGGTGTTGTTCGAAGAGCCCACGCCGCGGATGAAGATCTCCAGGTTGCCTTCCTGGTTGGCCATGCTCATGCCCGGCACCAGGGCCTGGATGTTGCGCAGCTCATTGTTGATGCCCAGCGCACGCGTATCGTCCGCGGAAATTGCCTGGGCAGTACCTGCATATTTCTGCAGGTCCTGTTCCCGGCGTTCGACAGTGACGATGACGGCGTCCAGGGTTGAGGCCTCCCGTGCCTCGCTGGTGGCGGTCGAGCTGCTTTCCTTGGCTGATTGCGCTGCGACGGGCAGCGCTGCAGTGGCGGTGACGATGGTGGCAAGTACTGCCTGTGCGAGTGTGCTCTTCCTGAAATGGCCGGTCATAGGGTCCCTCTCTCCCCATAAGTGATGTCTGGACGTTCCCGCGCCACGCGCCGGACGTGGGCTCTTGTAAGCGCCACCTGACAACGCTGTCAATCAGAATGAACGATGGATGACCAGAAGCCCGGGAAATCAGACAGTTGAGCGATCAGCAGTGCTGCCTGGCACGCCGCATTTGCTGCAATGCGAAACAAAATCGAGCGGCCTTGCCCCTTTCCTGCGACTGCAACGGCCGGATCGGAACCATCAGAAAGCGGGTCCGCAGGAAGGGCCATCGGCTTCGCGTATCCGCTGGCGGACTACGGGGCCATGCAGTGGACGTGGTGCTGATGCTGTCATGTGGCCGGGCATGACTTCAGGCACTCGGTCGTGACTACGGCTGTAGGCAATGTGGACAGGCATTCACCGGAAGAGATGCCCATGAAAACTGCACGATGGTTGTCCGGCTTCGCGGCCTTGATGCTGGCCCTCCCTGCACTGGCCAGCACGACCACCACGGCCGACGCCGTCGCGACGATCGAACGCAACGCCCGTGCCGCGCATTCCGACGCGGTGCTTGTCTGGAAGGATGGAAAAGCACTGCTGGAGCCACAGCCAGAGACTGGCGAGGAGCCGGTTCACCTCATGTCTGCCACCAAGTCGGTGGTGGCGCTGGCCGTCATGCTCCTGCTGGACGACGGAAAGCTGGCCTCGGTCGACGAGCCGGTAAGCAACATCTTCGCGGAGTGGAAGCAGGGGCGGAAAAGGGACATCACGGTACGCATGCTGCTGGACCATACCTCCGGCCTGCAGAACATGGCCAACGCGGGGGAAGAGCTGGAAGCTGCGCCGGACCTGGTCAAGCTCGCACTGGCGGCAGAGCTGAGCAGCGATCCAGGTACCACGTTCTCCTACAACAACAAGGCTACCAATCTGCTGCCCGGCATTGTCGAGCGTCTGGCAGGGGAACCGATGGATGCCTACCTTGAGAAGCGCCTGTTCAAACCGGTGGGCATTGCCCGATTTACCTGGTTGAAGGACGGTGCGGGCACCCCCTTGGGCATGGCCGGATTGTCGCTGAGTGCCCGCGATCTGGCGAAGATCGGGCAGCTGCTGCTTGATGGCGGCGTGACCCCGGCGGGTACGCGCGTGCTGAGCGAGCGGTCGGTGGCGCTGCTGACTGGAGCAAGTGCCCGCTCCCCGGATGTTGGTCTTCTGTGGTGGCGCATTCCAGCATGGGAGCGTTATGAGCTGAAAGGCCAGATGGCCGGCTTCCTGGCGCAGCATGGGGTCAGCGCTCCGGTCCAGCAGGCATTGCTGGCCACCGGGGGCAGGGTATTCGACAGCAAGAGTGCATTGATTGCGTACGTGGCCGAGCGACTTGGGGCGGACTGGCCGCAGCACTATGGCAGCGAGATCACCGGTCGTGGACTCAAGCTGTCCGACATGTTCGACATCCAACGCGGCCCCACCGTTGCCTACGCCGCCAACGGTTACCTGGGCCAGCACCTGGTCATCGTTCCGCAGCAGCGCGTGGTTGCCGTGCGCCTCATCCACCGACGCGACAGCCATCGCGCGCCACTGGATGACTACGCGACATTCCCGGCGGATGTACTCAAGCTGGCCCAGGCGCTTCAGTGATCGGAGGAGCCGGGCCTGCGCCCGGATCCTCGTCCACTGCTTCATGCTGCTGGCCGGAGTGGCAGGGTCTGGCAGGGCGCGCCACTACTTCGGCATCAGCACGGTATCGACAACGTGGATGACGCCGTTGGATTGGTTGACGTCGGCGATGCTGATGCCTGCTTTGCCACCCTTGGCGTCGATCACCCACAGCTTGCCGTCGTGGAGCGCCACGGTAAGCGGCTCGCCTTGCACTGTCTTCAGCGTGGCTTTTCCACCGTGCTTCCTGGCATCGGCCAGGAGCTGGGCGGAACTGAACCGTCCTGGGACCACGTGGTAGGTGAGGATCCGGGTGAGCTGCGCCTTGTTTTCAGGCTTCACCAGTGTATCGACCGTGCCTGCTGGAAGCTTGTTGAAGGCCGCATTGGTGGGCGCAAAGACGGTAAAGGGACCGGCGCCATTGAGGGTCTCGACCAAGCCCGCGGCCTTGACCGCTGCCACCAGCGTGGTGTGATCCCTGGAGTTCACGGCGTTTTCAACGATGGTCCTGGTCGGGTACATCTCGGCCCCGCCAACCATTACCGGAGCTGCGGCGAAGCTGGCGGAAGCGGCTGAGACGAATACGGCGAAGCTGACTGCGGCGGCGATGCGCTGAAGAGCGTTCACGGTGCGTTCCTCGATAGGATGCCCGCACAGCGCGGGCATCCTACATACGGCTGGCGGGAGCGCCTGGATGCACCGGATGCAGGCCGGGTCAGTCAGGGGAAGGGCCTTGATGTGTGTCGAAATTCTCCCGGCAGCGGCGGAATTCCTCGGCGTGTCCCACGACCCAGGTCCACATCGGGATCATAAGAACCAGCAGCTCCCTGCCCAGCGGAGTGATGGTGTACTCCACGCGCGGCGGAACCTCACGGTAATCCTGCCTGTTGATCAGTCCGTCCCTTTCAAGCTGACGCAGGGTGCGCGTCAGCATGCGCTGCGTGATTCCTTTCATCCGACGTGCCACATCGGCGTGACGCAGTGTTCCGTAGACCCCCAGGGCGTGAATGATGCCCAGCGACCAGCGGCTGCCGGCATGCGCGAGTACCTCGCGGCGCAGACCGTCGTCGTCCGCGCTCATGCCGTCGCATATCGATTGTGAATGTCGCAGAAGCTCATCGGAACTCATGAACGGTGCGGTCGGTATCATCGGTGTGCCTTCTTACGTGGCAACGAGGGAGGGGCGCAGAATCGCCGCCATCGTACACACAGATGGTGGTTTCAATGTCTCCCCCGATTGCTTCCCGCTCAATCCTGGTCCTGGGTGCCGGCGAACTCGGAATGCCCGTCATCCGCAACCTGGCCCGGCTCGCGGTCGTGCATGACGCAAGCATCAGCGTGATGCTGAGGCCTGCGTCGATAGAATCCACGCTACCGGACAAACGTACGGTCATTGACCAGATCCGCTCGCTGGGAGTGGCCCTCGTTCCTGGCGACCTGGTCACTGCCACGGTCGATGAGCTGGCTGATCTGTTTTCCGGTTATGACACGGTCATCGGCTGCACCGGCTACGCTGCTGGCCGCGACACTCCCATGAAGGTAGCGCGCGCCGCCGTGAAGTCGGGCATTCCCAGGTACTTCCCTTGGCAATTCGGGGTCGACTTTGACGCCATCGGACGCGGCGGGCCGCAGGATCTTTTCGACGCCCAGCTGGATGTACGCGACTTTCTCCGCTCACAGGCCGAAATGCACTGGGTGGTCATTTCCACCGGCATGTTCACCAGCTACCTCTTCGAGCCGGAGTTTGGCGTCATCGATCTTCCCGGCAGAAAGGTCAATGCACTTGGCACAGCCTCCAATGCGGTTACGCTGACCACGCCGGAGGACATCGGTGCAATGACTGCACAGATCGTCTTTCACTCGCCCCCCCTTCGAAACGAGATCGTCTATCTTGCGGGAGACACGCTCCGTTATGAGGAGCTGCCCGCAATCCTTGAGGAACACTTCGGTGTTCCGTTCAAGCTGAACGTGTGGAGCGTTCCCCAGCTGATGGAGGAGCTTGCCGGTGACCCATCAAACATGATCAGGAAGTACCGTGCCGCCTTCGCCCAGGGCAGGGGCGTTTCCTGGAGCCTGGATGGGACGTTCAATGCAAGCATTGGCGCGAAACTGGAGGGTGTCGACGACTGGCTGAAAGCCCACTTCGAGACTTGATGAGCCGTTGAGCGGCAATCGCGTGGACGAAAACGGATTCTCCTACAGACTCCAATCGACCCGAAGGCCGGCGATCAACGCGTTCGGCAGGTCCCGCTGGCGTGCGGGTTCGTTGAACTGGTCCGGATGCACGATGTAGTGCAGGTTCGGCGCGACCCGAAGCTGCGGGGTGACCTCGATGCCATAGCTCAGCTCCATCATCACCTGGCTCCCATGCGGGGTGCCGCTGCCACCCGCCGCGGCACGGGCAAGGCGCAGGTTTTCCAGTGCGATGCTGCTGTACTTCTGCTGGGTCACGACGAAGGCGATGCTGTCCTGCGGCCGGCTGGCGAACGTGCCTTTCTGCACAAGCCCGGCCTGCAGGAAGTGATCCTCGATCAACTGCCCGGAGGTACCCTTGAGCGCAGCGCCGAAAAGGGTCAGGCCACGACCATTGCCATCGCCGGCAAGCTGCTGTTCGAAGCGGGCGAACGCACCGGAACGACCGTGGCGTGTCACGTACTCCTGGCCACTGAGCAGCGCGGGAATGCCGTTGGCATCGCGCAGCGGGTCGCGATAGGTCGAGTTGTCCTGCCAGCCACCCAGTTCATAGCGGGCCTTCAAGCGCGCCGATGCCGGGCTGCGCCAGCCGATCGTGTACGGCACGATCCACCCGGTGGCCTGGTTCGTACTCCATTTCAGGCCGTGCTGGCCGTCCTCGGCCTGGCTCGGGTCGACCTGGTACGCGCCGACGCGAACGTAGACATCCGGCGTCACCCAGACCGTGGCATCGGCCATCCAGCTCGATACCGGCCACCAGGTGAAACTGCTGGTGCGGAACACATAGGTCGGGTTGCCGCAGGCCGAGTTGCCCTGGAAGTACTGGCACAGCTCCGAACCAAGATGATGGATGTTGGCGACGCTGCGCCCGGCTTCCAGCACCAGCCGGTCGTCGAGCAGTTTCTGCTCCAGCGTCAGGTTGGCCAGGCGCGTGCCCTGGCCACCGTAGATTTCCTGCACCGAGGTGCTGTTGCCCGTGCTGCTGTTGGCGAGATTGGTGCCGTGGCGGTTGATGCCGTACGCCTTGATCGTCGCACCCCTCCAGCCAAACGCGGCGTCCAGGTCCACGTCGGCACCGAACATCAGCTGGCCGGCATACGCCGTGCCGCTGCGCTTGCCGCCATCGAGCGTGGCGGCCGCTTCGCCGGTGTAGGCAAGCTTCGGGGTGAAGACGTCGCGCGCGTCGGCGGCTGCAGCCAGTGATGGCAGGGCCAGCAGGATCGCTGTCGGCAGCAGGCGGTGGGAAGGGGAGGTCATGGGCGGGGCTCCGTGTGCAGGGCGTAGGTCGCTGAGCCCCTGCGCGCGCAGGGGCCGCGAAAGGACCGTGAGGGCAGGGGGGATCAGGTCGCCGCCGTCACCGGTTTCTTGAGGATGCGCAGCGCGACCGCGGTGACAGCCACGCCGGCCAGCAGTGCCAACAGGTAGATGCCGAGGTGAGTGACTGCGTTCGGGATCGGCAGCACGAACACGCCGCCGTGCGGCACCTTCAGCTCGACGCCAGCGGCCATCGAGATTGCACCTGCCACGGCAGAACCAAGGATCAGCGCCGGAATGGTGCGCAGCGGATCACGTGCGGCGTAGGGGATCGCGCCTTCGGTCACGAAACTGAGGCCAAGCACGCCGGCGGCACCGGCCGTGCCGCGCTCCTCGGCGGTGAAGCGGTTGCTGAACAGCCATGTCGCCAGTGCAATACCCAGCGGCGGCGTCATGCCGCCGATCATCGTCGCCGCCATCGGCGTGTAGACCTGGCTGGAAATCAATGCAGTAGAGAACGCGTAGGACGCCTTGTTGACCGGCCCGCCCATGTCCACCGCCATCATTCCGCCCAGCAGCAGGCCAAGCAGGATCGCGCTGCCGCCCTGCATGCCGCGCAGCCAGTCGGTCAGCCACGCCAGCAGCCCGGCGACCGGCGTGCCGATCACGTACATCATCAACAGGCCGACCAGCAGCGTGCCCAGCACCGGCAGGATCAGCACCGGCTTGAGGCCTTCCAGGCTGCGCGGCAGGCGCAGCGCACGGTTGATCCAGTGCACGCCATAACCTGCAATGAAGCCAGCCAGGATGCCGCCGATGAAGCCAGCATCCATGTTCACTGCTACCAGTCCGCCGATCATGCCGGGCGCAATGCCGGGCCGGTCGGCGATGGAGTAGGCGATGTAACCGGCCAGCGCCGGCACCATCAACATGAAGCCGGACTTGGCGCCGATCTGGAACAGCGACCACGCCAGCGTGCCCTTGTGCGCGTCATCGAAGGCATAGATGCCGCCGAGTGCGAACGCCAGTGCGATCAGCAGGCCACCGGCAGTGACGAACGGCAGCATGAACGACACGCCGGTCATCAGGTGCTTGTAGGGGCCGGTGGCCCTGGTTTTTTCGGCCGTGCGGCCCGGAGTCGCGCTACCTGCCTGCACGCCGGCCTCGGCCAGCGCCTTGCGGATCAGGTTCTGGCCATCGTTGATCGCCGGCTTGGTGCCACTCTTGAACAGGCGCTTGCCGGCGAAGCGCGACAGATCGACTTCGCGGTCTGCGGCGATCAGGACGAGGTCGGAGGCAGCGATTTCCTCGTCACTCAACGCGTCCTGCGCGCCCACCGAGCCCTGGGTTTCGATCCGGATTGCATGACCCAGCGCCTTGGCGGCCTGTTGCAGGCCCTCCGCCGCCATGAAGGTGTGGGCGATGCCGGTGGGGCAGGAGGTGACGGCGACGATGCGCTTGCCCGCATGCGTGCCGGCGTTGCCCGACACCGCGGCCGCGAGCGGTGCGAGCGCCGCAGCCGGGTCGTCCAGTACCTCGCCCAGGCTGGCATGCACGATCCCGGCATTGGCGAAGCGCGCGATGTCCGCCTCACCATCACCCACCAGCAGCAACTGCGTCGCGGCGGCGGCGTCCGAGGCAGACAGTGCGCCGGTCACGCCCTGGTCGCTGCGGATCTCGATCATCAGCTCGAGCCCGCGCTGGCGGGCGGCGCGGCGCAGCGCTTCGGCGGCGAGAACCGCCTCGATGCTGCGTTCGCCGGCGGCGATGACTACGGTGAAAGCGTGCATGGAAACTCCTGGAATTCTTCGGGCTCGTGCTTGCCGAAAGCGCTGCGGTCAGCCCGAAGCCGCCGCCGTGCTCCCGGCAGGGGGGTCAATCCAACCGCTCGATCAGTACATCGCCGGTCCACCCGCGTACCTGCGCCGGGTCCAGCCGTCGTGCGTCACCGCTTTGCAGCCGGCTCATCGAGAACGCGGTCGCCAGCCGCGCGCAGCCGTCCAGATCGATGGACGGCTCCAGCAGGGCGGCAGCGATGCCGGCCACCATCGCGTCGCCCGCACCGACCGTGCTGCCCTGGGCCAGTCGCGGCGGTCGTGCGACCAGCGCGCCGCTGCGATCAATGAACAGCGCGCCGTCGGTGCCCATCGAGATCGCTACGAGCGCAACGCCACGTTCGACCAAGGCCTGGCCAGCGACGCGCAGGGCGCTGCGGTCCGGCAGCGGGGTGCCGGTCCAGGCCTCCAGCTCCTGGCGGTTGGGCTTGACCGCGTAGGGCAGCGCACCGGCGGTGTCACTCAATGCAGCCACAAGTGCGTCGCCACTGGTGTCCAGCAGCACGCGCGCACCGGCGGCGGCGGCCTGCGCCTGCAGTCGCGCCCATGCATCGGACGGCAGTCCAGACGGCAGGCTGCCGGACAGCACCACCGGAAGGCCCGGCAGCAGCAAGGCGCCAAGCCTGCGCGACACTGCGTCCAGAGCGGTATCGTCGAGGGCCAGGCCGGGCAGGTTGATGTCGGTGGTTTCGCCGTTGTCCTCGTCAACCAGCTTGATGTTGGTGCGGGTGCTGCCGGGGATACGCAGGCAACCATCCACGATGCCGCGCGTGGAGAAGAGCGCGCCGAACACACCGTCGTTGCCGCCACCGAGCACGCCCAGCGCGGCGGTCGGCACGCCCCAGTCGGCCAGGCAGGCGGCCACGTTGATGCCCTTGCCACCCGCATCGTCGCGGCTGCTGCGGGCGCGGTGCACATGGCCCGGCCGCAGGCTGGCCAGCCGCACGGTCTGGTCGATCGCCGGGTTCAAGGTAACGGTGACGGCGCGGGCGTTCATGCGCGGTCTCCGTCGAGGGCGCGCACCTGCTCGGCGGTTTCGCAGTCCAGCGCCGTCGCAGCCAGCGTTTGCAGATCGGCCAGCGCGCTGCCACGCAGGCGTGCCTTCACGGACGGGATGTCGTTCGGGGTCATCGACAGTTCGTCCACGCCCAGCCCTGCCAGCAGCATCGCGCCGAACGGATCGCCGGCCAGGCCGCCGCAGACACCCACCCAGCGCCCCTGCGTGCGTGCGCCGTCCACCGTGGTGCGGATCGCGCGCAGCACGGCCGGGTGCAGGCTGTCGGCCTCTGCGGCCAGCTCCGGGTTCTGGCGATCGATCGCCAGCACGTACTGGGTCAGGTCGTTGGTGCCGATCGAGAAGAAGTCGGCGTGGCGCGCCAGCACATCGCTCTGGGCGGCCGCGGCCGGTACTTCGATCATGATGCCGATCGGCACGTCGGGGGCCTCGAGTTCGGCGCGCAGGCGCTCGCAGATGGCACGCAGTGCGACCAGTTCAGGCACCGAGGTGATCATCGGGAACATGATGGACAGGCGTGCCCCTTCCTTCGCTGCGCGGTACAGCGCACGCAGCTGCGGTTCAAGCAGATCCGGGCGGCGCAGCAGCAGGCGCGCGCCGCGCACGCCGAGGAACGGGTTCTCCTCGTGCGGCAGCTCCAGGTGGGCGACCTGCTTGTCGCCACCGATATCGAGCGCACGCACGATCAACGGACGGCCTTCCAGCGCTTTGGCCATCGCCATGTAGGTTGCGTACTGCTCCTCCTCGCCGGGCGTGCTGCCGCGTTCGAGGAACAGGAATTCGGTGCGCATCAGGCCGACACCTTCCGCGCCCTGTTCCAGCGCCAATGGCACCTGCTCAGGCAGGTTCACGTTGGCGCCGATGTCGATGCGATGGCCGTCGGTGGTCTGCGCCGGCCGCGCGCGTTGTGCGGCTTCGCGCGCGCGGATCTGCTGCTGCTCGGCGATCCAGGCGCGTGCCGAAGCAAGATCGGCCTCGGAAGGGGACAGGTAGAGCCGCCCGCTGCTGCCGTCGATGATCGCTTCGCGGCCGGCCTGGATCGCCAGCAGTTCGGCGCCACCGGCAACCAGCGCCGGCAGGCCGAGCGTGCGCGAGAGGATCGCAGTGTGCGACGTGGGGCCGCCCTGTGCGGTGGCGAGGCCGAGCACGCGGGTGCTGTCAAGGTTGGCAGTATCCGAGGGCGACAGGTCGGCGGCAAGCAGGATGCACGGTTGCGCCGGTAGATCTGCCAGGCCGCCACCGGCCGCAGAGGGGTCAAGCTGCGCCAGTACGCGCCGACCCACATCGCGCAGGTCGGCAGCGCGCCCGGCCAGCACCGGATTGCCCAGCGCCGCCAGCCCGGAGGCGATCTGCTCGATGGCCTGGTGCCAGGACCACGCGACGCCATGACCTTCAACCATCAGCTGGCAGGTACGGGTAATCAGGTCGGTGTCGTCAAGCAGCGCAGCCTGCGCCCTGAAGATCGCCGCATCCGAGGCGCCAAGGCGGCGCTGGGTGTCGTCCTGCAGCGCGGCCAGCTGCTGGCGGGTACGACTGAGTGCATCCTGCAGGCGCGCGCCGCCCTCGCCAAGCGGGGCAGGGCGATCGGCAACATCGGCCTGCGCGCTGGCCAGTACATGCAGCGGACCGATGGCCAGCCCGGGGCTGGCGCCGATGCCGACGATCGCTGCCTGCGCTTCGGGCGGATTCCAGCCCGCGACCGGCGCCGTCTTTCGCTGCGCTGCACGCTCCGCATCGGCCTTTTCCTGCGCGACCAGCCCGTCCATGGTCTTGCGTAGTGCAGCCAGCAGTGCGGGGGCATCGGCGCCTTCGGCAGAAACACGCACGGCATCGCCCTCGCGAAGCCCGAGCTGCAGCAGCGCCACCAGACTCTTGGCATCGGCCGCCTGATCGCCCGCGCGCACCTGGGCCCGGGCCATGAAACTCCGCGCCGTCTCGGCCCAGCGCGTGGCCGGGCGCGCGTGCAGTCCGCTGGGGTAAGCAATGGTCCAGTCGAAACGCTCGGCCAGGTCCGCCACTGGGTCGTGAGTGGCAGAGACTGCGACGTCGCTGGCCAGCGCATTGACGATTTCGCTTGCATCGGAGGTAGTGAACAACCGCTGCAGCGCGGCCTCGTCCTGGATCAGGCGGGTCAGCCTGCGCAGCAGGGTGATGTGGGTATCGGACTGGGCGGCAATGCCAACCACCAGGCGGGTGACCTGGCCGGGGTTCCATTCCACGCCTTCCGGCAACTGCAGCACCGCAATGCCGTCGCGGCGCACCAGGTGGCGGTCCTCGCCGAGCCCGTGCGGGATCGCCACGCCATGGCCGAGGAAGGTGTTCGCCAGCGCTTCGCGGCGTCCCATGCTGGCCTGGTAGCCCGGCGCCACGCAGCCGGCAGCGACCAGCATCTGGGCCACCTGGGCGATGGCATCGGTCTTGTCCTGTGCCCGCGCATCCAGGCGGATCAGTTCCCGGCTGACGGGGGAAGGGGAGGTCAGGGGCGACAAAGCGGGCTCCGGGGGGATGGCTGAGGCGTATTGGGAACGTTCCCACTGCACATTTCAATGTGCACTGCACAAAAAGCCAATAGTCCTTTGGCGTTAGCATTGCCCTGAACAGCCATCCGGCCATGAACAGCGTACGTTTCCGGGAACGTTTCCAATGAGCATCAGCATCAACGACGTCGCACGCGTGGCGGGGGTGTCCAAATCCACGGTGTCACGGGTGCTCGGGGGCGGTCCGGTCAGCGAGGACGTGCGCGGCCGGGTCGAGCTGGCGATCCGCCAGACCGGCTATCGACCCAACCTGCAGGCAAGACGGCTGCGCTCCCGGCACACCGGCATCATCGGCTTGATCGTGGCGGATATCCGCAACCCGTTCTTCACGGCGCTGATCCGCGCGGTGGAAGAGGTGGCCTATCGCGAAGGTCTTCGGGTCACCCTCTGCAACACCGACGAGGACCCCGAGCGGGAGGCGCTGTATCTGCAATTGATGCACGAAGAGCGCATCAGTGGCCTGATCTTCGCGCCAACCCGGACCACGGTGGGCCGGCTCGAGCGGCTCACGCTGGACTATCCGACGGTGCTGGTGGACCGTGCCGCGCCCGGCGGTCCGATCGACAGCGTGGTACTCGACAATCCGGCAGCGATGGCAGGCCTGGTCGAGCATCTGGTCGAGCGCGGCTATCGGCACATCGGCGGATTGTTCGGCAGCACCAGTACCACCGCGGCCGAGCGACGTGACGGTTATCTCGCTGCGATGCGCACGCATGGGTTGCAGCCGGACTACCGTGAGGTTGAACCCACGGCCGAAGCCGCCATCGCGACGGTCGATCAGTGGCTCGCTACGCCATCCCGCCCTGAAGCACTGGTCACCAGCAACAGCCTGCTGTTGATGGGAGCATTGAAAGCCGCCCGCGGCGCAGGGCTGGCGATTCCAGAGGCGTTGGCACTGGCCGGCTTCGACAACGAACGCTGGACCGAGCTGGTCGAGCCGGGCATCACCGTGATCGAGCAACCGGTTGAGGAGATGGGGCGGGCCGCGATGTCGCTGCTGCTTGAGCGCCTGCGCACGCCGGAGCTGCCGGTACGCCGACTCGTAATGACGGGCCGGTGCGTGGTCAGAGGGTCGACGGCAGCGCGATAGCTCGGCGCCCGATCGTGGCGAAGCCTGGGAATGCCGCCCGGGTGTTGGCGGGCCAACCGCTGTCTGTTACAAGCCATCTGTCCACAACCAGCTTGATCGACTTTGACCCACGCTGTGTGCATCCCACAGGAACGCGCCAAGGACCCCGACATGAATGGACATCACGAACCCGAGGCGCGCCGCCTCACGCGTCGGCTCCTCGCACTTGGCCTCTGCGCCCTGGCAGGATCCGCCCTCGCCGGAACAACGCAACCGGCACGCACCTGGCTTGTCAGTGGAGCCGAACTCATCACCCTGCTGCAGGGCAAAGGCGCTGATGGCTTCTGCGACGGCGAGCAGTGCCGGAACCTGTCCAGCGCTCGCGCCAGCGCCTACATCCAGGGCGTTGCCGATGCCAGCCACGGCCAGTGGTGTGGCCAAGGCAGGATTCTTCCGCATGAGCTGGTCGACCGTGTGTCTTCCCATCTCCGGCAGTTGCCCGGCGAGCGATTGCAGCAGGATGCGTCTCCACTGGTTGCCGAAGCGCTGCGGACCGCATTTCCCTGTGGTGGTGGCGCGTCACGGGGTGGCAGTGCCGAGCCCGGCAAAGACGAATAGGACGGGCCGCGCCCAACGCGTGACGACGCGAACGTCCTACACCCTCGCGACACGGTGCATTCACGGCCACCGACACCCGCGCTGTCCACACTGCATGTTCCTTCCACAGCACGAGGTGCCCCATGGCCACCTGTGATGTCTGCGGCAACAACTACGACAAGAGCTTCACCCTCCAGCAGGGCGGGCGCAGCGGCACGTTCGACTCGTTCGAATGCGCGATCCACGCATTCGCACCGCGCTGCGCACACTGCGATTGCGCTGTTATCGGGCATGGTGTTGAAGGAAACGGCCAGATCTTCTGCTGCGCACATTGCGCTGGTCATTCAGGTGTACAGGGTTTAGCCGACCGGGCCTGAGTCCCCGTCAGCGCCATCCCGCTCCTGCCCAGAGACAAGCGAAGAAACCCGCGCGACCCGCGCTGCGCCCGAACCAGAAAGCAGCGCCAGTGCCCCCCGCTTCTGCGCTGGCATCCCCGCCACGGCCTCCGACGCCAACACCACGTGGAATTCCCTGGCGTTGGCGTCCAACGCTGTAGCCAGGACACACGAATCGGCCGTCATGCCACACAGGCAAAGGTGGCGCACTCCCAGTTTGGCCAGCAGAATCGGCAAAGGGCTGGCCAGAAAGGCCGAGTGCTTGGGCTTGAGCACGAAGTAGTGACCAGGCAAAGGCGAGAGAAGGCTGGCGATTCGCCCCGCCGGGCCACCGTCGCGCCGGCACTGTTCCACCTGCTGGCGGAAGTCGCGCTTCCAATCCGAGAAATTGTCATTGGCGTAGATGACCGGCCAACCGCGTTCGTCGAAGTGATCCCTCAGGCGCCGGATCTGCCGGGCCGCCCGCTCTGCCGCCGGCGCCAGCTTTTCAGCGCCAGGGAAGTCGAATCGGCTGAACATGTCGATGATCAGCAGGGCCGTCGATGGATCATCTCGCATGGCTCAATCACCTGTCTGCGCGTGTGGGGCCTCAACCGGCTTGGATTGCGGCGAGTCTTTCTGGCGCAGGAAAATCGTCAGCACTACCAGGGACAGCACGGCCAGGAATTCGCTCTGCCAGTTCTGCATGGATTCGAACCAGAATGTGCTGCTGGCGAGGTGCTCCACAAAGCCTGGCGGCGGCAATCCCTTCAACTGCTGTTCGGCTTCCTCGGCGCGCCAGCTTCCCACTGCATGCAGCGTAAAGCTGAACAGGAACAACAGCCCGAACGCGATCGCAAGCGAATGACCGTAGAGCGTCTTCCATGGACCACCGCGCCTTACCGGCCACGGCGTGGGCCCCGGCTCGACGCGATTCTGTTCCTGCGCAGGGTCCAGCGGCCGCGATTCGGCCGAGCCGCGCTGGCGCAGGCTGACCGTCAGGAGCACATACATCCCCATCTGCAGGAACTCGCTCTCCCAGTTCTCGAACGTGGCGCTGACGAAGTGCCCCGTCGCGAGGTAGTGCCAGAGATCGATCGGCGCGCGTCCGTGCTCGACCAGTTCCTGGTTGTGCACGTGATGCCCGGCAACCGCCTGCCCGACGATGAACACAAGCGTGAGCACAAGCAGCACCAGCGAGAGACCGTTGCGTTTCCACATGCAACACCTCGTTCAGTCTGTTCCAGAGGCCGTGCGCGAAGCTTGCGCGGGTAGCAGGCCATGACCCGTGAATCCGGCGCATCCAGAATGTGAGGCGGACTCAACGCTTTCCGGTCGGGTCAGGATCAGGACGTTCGTAGTCTTCCGGTACGGCCTTGGGGCCATCGCCGTCGTCGGGCATGTCGTGCTCCTTCCACTTGGCTCGATCGTTGCGCCGCTTGTCCGGCGTGTGCGCCTTCGACTGATCGTCCACGTCTGTCGTCGGATTGAAGGGCAGCTTGTCGTTCATGGGCAGCTCCTGCGGCTAAAGACCGAAGACTGCACCGGGCCGGGTTAACACCATGACCCCGTGGAATGAACGCCGTGCACACCGGGATGTCACCGAAGCGGGATGGCGGCCTTGCGATGCTGGCGTCCCGAGCTCCTGGAGAAGCACGATGCAGGCATTGACCTATCACGGCCGCAAGGATGTGCGAGTCGAGACCGTACCGGACCCGGTACTGGCGGCCGAGGATGATCTGATCCTGAGGGTAACTGCCACCGCCATCTGTGGATCGGACCTGCACCTGTATCGCGGCAAGATTCCGGATCTGCACGATGGCGATGTGCTCGGCCACGAGTTCATGGGCGTGGTGGAAGAGGTCGGCAGCGGCGTGACCCAGGTGCAGCCGGGCGATCGTGTGGTGATCCCTTTCGTGATCGCCTGTGGAGAGTGCTTCCATTGCCGCCTGGCCGAGTATGCCGCTTGCGAAACCACCAATACCGGCAAGGGCGCCGCACTGAATCAGAAGGGCATGCTGCCTCCGGCCGCATTGTTCGGCTACAGCCATCTGTATGGCGGCGTGGCCGGGGGCCAGGCCGAATTCGTGCGCGTACCGAAGGCGAATGTAGGCCCGCTGCGCATTCCGGAAGGCATTGCGGATGAGCAGGTGCTGTTCCTGTCCGACATTCTCCCCACCGGCTACCAGGCTGCGCTGAACGCAGGGGTGAAGGCGGGCTCGACGGTGGCCATCTTCGGTGCGGGCCCGGTGGGGCTGATGAGCGCGGCCTGCTGCCGCCTGCTGGGCGCAGAGACCATCTTCATGGTCGACCATCTTCGTTACCGTCTGGATTACGCGCGCCGTACCTACGGTGTGACGCCCATCGACTTCAAGGAGATCGAAGACCCGGCGGACTACATCCTTGCCCAGACCAGTGGGCGGGGCGTGGACGCCTGCATCGAGGCGGTAGGCTTCGAGGCCGAGGGCAGCGCGCTGGAGTCAGCATTGACTGCCGTGAAACTGGAGGGCAGCAGCGGCGTGGCGATCAGGCAGTGCATCGCGGCAGCACGCCGCGGCGGCGTGGTCAGCATCCCTGGTGTCTACGCTGGCTTCATCCATGGTTTTCTGCTGGGTGATGCGTTCGACAAGGGGCTGACGTTCAAGATGGGGCAGACCCACGTGCAGGGACTGATGCCGGAACTGCTCGACGCAATCATGGAAGGAAAGCTGCACCCGGGTGACATCATCTCGCACCGGATGCGCCTGGCCGATGCAGCTCAAGGCTATGCAATGTTTGATGCCAAGGACGATGACTGCCGCAAGATCGTATTGACACCCTGAGCGTGCCGCCATGAGCGCGATTGTCATCGCCTGTGTCTACGCCCTGTGGCTGGCTGCCGGATCGCTGGATTTCCATTTTCACCGGCGCACCGATCTTCCGCACACTTCCGCGATGCGCGAAAGCCTGCTGCATGGGGTGCAGCTGCTGCTGATCGGCAGCGGCGTGCTTGCCTGGCTCCTGCTGGAGAACACATTGTCGCTGGTCGCGCTTCTGGCAGGTCTGGTCATCGCACACGCGGTCGCCGGCTATCTCGATACCGTCAGCGCGGACGGCCGTCGACGCATCAGCCCGGCGGAACAACATGTGCACAGCGTGCTGGATGCCGCGCCGTGGGTCCTGCTGGCCTGGGTGGGCTGGCAGGCCCACCCGCGGTGGTCGCTCGAAGTGAAGCCTGCAGCACCGGACGTCTGGTGGCTCACCCTGCTGCCGGCGCTGGGCCTGGTGGTGCTGCCATGGCTCTGGGAACTGCGGCAGTGCGTGCGTGCAAGGCAGCGCACGCAGACGGGTCCGTGAGGATCGCGGCACCGGGCATTCATGTGCCCGCCACGCCATCAAGACAGACATGTGACCGCCCGCCGCCTACGTTCATGGCGTATCTCCATTGCAGGTCTGCCACCCATGCAGGATGTGACGTCATCCTCTTCGCTGTTCAATCGCGCACGCCAGGTGCTGGTGCAGCAACCGGCATTGCCTTTGCCCGGTGGCGGCCAGACGCTGCAGCGTTGGCAGGCGCTGGCAGCCTGGGGGGCAGAGGATCTTTGCCTGGCCAAGGTACTGGAGGCCCACTATGACGCCCAGGCGATTGCTGCCGAGTTGAGGGCGCCCATCCCTGCTGAAGACACGTTGCTGGCGGTATGGGCTGCAGAGGGTCCGGCCAACACCGTTCGCATCGATGCCGGCGGTGGGTTGTACGGTGACAAACCCTGGTGTTCCGGCAGCGCATGGGTGGATGCGGCACTGGTAACGGTTCGCAACCCGCAGGGCGTGTGGCTATGCCAGGTAGCGGCGGAACACTGGCACACACTTGCGGGCGAGCCATGGCCTGCCGTGGGCATGGCCGCAATCCCTTCCACCACGGTGCGCTTTGACGGCGCACCGATGGTGATCCTGGGGACGCGCGATGACTACCTGCAGCGCCCGGGCTTCTGGCACGGCGGGGCAGGCATCGCGGCGGTCTGGTTTGGTGCAGCGGCCGCTTTGGCCGAGCGCATGCGACCGGCCTGCACCGAGGGAAATCGCGCGCGGCTGCTGGGTGAAGTGGACCTCGCCTTGGGCCCGGCAGCCGCGCTGCTTCGCGAACTGGCGGCGCACATCGACGCCGCGCCCGAACTGGCCCATCGCGAAGATGTAGTGCGCGTGCGCTGTGTCGTTGAGCGCGCGGCAACGCGTGTGCTGGACCTGGCGGGTCGGGCGCTGGGCCCGGGCCCGATGTGCCTGGAGGACGCCCATGCCCGGCGCTGCGCGGACCTGACCGTGTTCCTTCGCCAGAGCCACGCCGACCGCGATTGGGAATGGCTGGGCGAGCAGCGTGCAGCACAGGAGGCAACATGGGCGCTGTAGCCAGGACACCCCTGCAAGGGGAAGGAACCCAGGAGCAGGCCTGGCTGCACTGCGATTGGCTCTGGCAGCAACCGACCACATCGGCGACCGCACTCTGCAGCGGGCATGACCGCATGGTGGTGGTCGCGCCGCATCCGGACGACGAAATCCTCGGCTGTGGCGGACTGCTGCATCACGCTGCGGGGCAGGGTATCGACGTCAGTGTCGTTGCCGTGACCGACGGCGAAGCATGCTACCCGGGCGAGCCGTGGTGGACGCCCGAACGCCTGCGATCAGCGCGCCGAGCGGAGCTTGCCGCGGCATTGGGCGAACTCGGCATTCCGGTTCGCTCCATCTTCCACCTGGGTATCGCCGACGGCGCGGTCAGCGCGCATGAGCAGGGGCTGGAAGGTTGGCTGCAGCAGTATCTGCAACCGCGCGACCTGGTCCTGGCGCCATGGCGGTTTGATGGTCACCCCGATCACGAAGCGGCAGGACGCGCTGCCTGCCGCGCCGCGCGGGCGGTTGGTTGCCACCGGCTGGAGTACCCGGTGTGGGGCTGGCACTGGCTTGACCCTGCCTGCGCACATATGGCGTGGGAGGTTCCGAAGCTGGTCGACATTTCAGCAGTGGCGTCCGCAAAGCGAAACGCAATCGCGCATTTCCGTACGCAGACCGGCGACGTGGCGGGCCTGAACAGCCCGCCGGTGCTGCCCGCACATGTACTCGCCCGATTCTTCCGAAACTACGAGGTATTCCTTGCATGAGCGCGCAACCGTACTTCGATGACCTGCATGAGCAGGACGACCCGTTCGGCTACCGCAGCCGGTGGTATGAAGAGCGCAAGCGTGCGCTGCTGCTGGCAAGCCTCAGCCAGCGCCAGTTCGCTCGCGGCTGGGAACTGGGGTGTTCCAACGGCGTACTGACCGAGGCGCTGGCCGCACGTTGCGAACGCCTGCTGGCCACCGACATCAGCCCACGTGCGGCGTTCCAGGCGCGCCGCAACCTGGCCCATCTGCCGCACGTGCAGGTCCATTGCGCCAGCCATCCCGAGCAATGGCCGCCAGGACGCTTCGACCTGATCGTCTGCGGCGAAATGGGCTACTACCTGGGGGCAGGCGCACTGCGCGAGCTGCGCGGTGGCATTGATGAAGCACTTCGCGATGACGGCCTGCTGGTCGCCTGCCATTGGTTGCCCTCGTTTGCCGGACGCGCGAGCCGGACCGAGGTGGTGCATCGATGCCTGGGGGAAGGCCTGCAGGAGGCCTTCCACTACCGCGATGTGGACTTCGTGCTTCAGGGATGGACACGGCGCCCCTTGTCATTGGCCCGGAACGAGGGCCTGCGGTGATAGGCGTCCTGGTACCCGCCCACAACGAGGCGGACAGTATCGCGCGGTGCCTGCAATCCATCCGGGTGGCGGCCCTTCACCCGGGCCTCGGCGGCGAAGCAGTGGAGGTGATGGTCGCGCTGGATGCGTGTACGGATGCAACGGGCATCATCTGCCGCCAACACCAGGTCGGCAGCGTGCAGCTGGATGCACGCTGCGTCGGTGTCGCCCGGGCCGCAGCCGCTGCTGAACTGCTGGGGCGGGGCGCCAGGTGGCTGGCAAGCACGGACGCTGACAGCGAGGTGCCTCCCGAGTGGCTGGCCGCACAGGTTCAGGGCAGTTGTGACGCTTTCTGCGGACTGGTGGACATAGCGACGACCTGCCAGGGTGAACGGCGCCTGCGCAGGGCATTCCAGGCAAGACAGCAGTGGGGCGACCATCATGGGCGCATCCACGGTGCCAACCTCGGCGTCTCTGCCAGTTCCTATCGGGCCGTTGGCGGCTTTGCTCCCCTGCACTGCAGTGAAGACGTGGCGCTTGTCAGAGCGCTGCAACGCTGCGGTGCGGTGGTGCGATGGGCCGGCGCTCCCGTGGTGATGACCAGTGCGCGTCTGCAGGGGCGCGCTACGGGCGGATTCTCCGCTTATCTGGCGGCGCAGGGTCGCGAGCGCTCTGGCGCGGAAGCCCCCGTCCTGATCACCTGAGGGTCAGCCACTCCGTCACGCAAGGGCCCGTGTTATCGGAGTGTGCGGTTTAGGAAAGCATTGGGACAGGGCAGGCCACGAAGGTCCTCATCCCTGCCTGTTCCGAGATCCGCAGCGTGGCGCGCAGCAACTGGGATGGGCTCTCCCGTGGTGGCGCGCTGCGCCAGCTGAGCCTGGTGTTGGCCCCGTACCTGGGGTGACGGTTGTATGGAGTCAATGCGCGGGCGGCTGCGCGCAGGTATCGCCCAGTACGCGCCGGACCGTGTCCTGCAATTGACTCACATGGAACGGTTTGGCCACGAAGGCTGCGCGCCGGTGGCGCTGCGGCACCAGCTGGTCGTAGACCGCAGAGACAAACAGGTAGGGGATGCCGAGTTCTGCCAGGCGATCAGCGACGGGAAAGACCACACCGTCGCGAAGTTCGACATCGAGCACGGCGCCGTCGAACCGCTGGGTGTCCAGCAGCCCGAGAGCGTCGAACACGCTGTAGGCATGCGTCACCTGATCGCCGACGTCCTCAAGTGCGTGCTCCATGAGTGCGGCCAGGTCGAGTTGGTCTTCCACCAGCAGCAGGTTGCATCTGCGCTGGCTCATTCCGGATTGC
Source organism: Stenotrophomonas sp. YJH_SMC_4 (assembly GCF_059371575.1). Lineage (NCBI taxonomy): Bacteria > Pseudomonadati > Pseudomonadota > Gammaproteobacteria > Lysobacterales > Lysobacteraceae > Stenotrophomonas > Stenotrophomonas sp. YJH_SMC_4. Next base: position 114,163 of record NZ_JCAFUR010000006.1, on the reverse strand, counting down.
ATGCGTGCACGCCTGTGTTGTCCTGGGAACTGCAGTCTGTGCTGTGCTGCATCAACGCCATGCGTGTGCATTGTCAGCCTGGCGCGAAGCCTCCCCCGAGCGCGCCGCCAACCGGGTGGAGGAGGTGTGGAAGGTGCCCTGGATTTCGTTGACGGCGTCTTGGCACGCGCTGTGGATACTGCCGCCGTTCCCCCCATCGGAGATTCTGTCATGCCGCTGTCCGGAACCGATTCTGTCGCTCCAGGCGTACTGCGTGTCGAGTGCATGCCACTCGACTGCGGCGGTGCCGCCATCGTCGTGGAGCTGGACCGGGCGCCTGAACGGGCCTGGATGAAGTCGCTGAAGCGAGCACTGCTGGCCGACGACGCCATGGAAGGCGCACAGGCCAAGTTCGATGGGCGCTTCGTCTATGTCGTGGGCGTGGATGGTGGCGGGCATCGTGCTCAACATCGGGTAATGCAGGCCGTGATGGCGGCGGGCGGCGCGTGCGCCTCGAACGCCAGGCGCGAGCGACCTGCAGTCGGCGTGGGCGTATCCAGCGCAATGGCGACCTGAGAGCACCTCCTGGGTGAAACACAGGGCTGCGGATGTTATCGCCGCATCACCACTGCGTGCAGCGCCCACCTTCGACGGCTCACACCGGCCGACAGGGCGGTGATTGCCGGCGCTCCACCATGGTCTCCGGAGGCATGTCGCCCCGCACCGGAGATCGAAATGGCAGACCAGAACAACGCCCGAAGCGAGCGCCTGTTGAAGTGGCTGCAGGACGCCTACGCCATGGAGCAGGAGGCGGAGACCATGATGAAGGCCATGGCTTCGCGGATCCAGAACTATCCCCACCTCGCTGCACGGATCGCCCAGCACGTCCAGGAGACGCAGGGGCAGGCCGCCTCGCTGCGCCAGTGCATTGAAGCGCTTGGAGGAAGCGTGCCGACCGCCAAGGGACTGTTCGCCAGCATGACTGCGGCTCTCCACGCGGCCGGCACAAGCCTGATGGAAGACGAGGTGGTCAAGAGCGTAGGGCTCTCGTTCGGCTTCGAAAACACCGAGATCGCCACCTACCGGGCGCTGGTGATTGCTGCCGAGCGTGGCGCAGCGCCGGACATCGCCGCGGTCTGTGGCCAGATCCTGCAGGAAGAGATCGCCATGGCGCGCTGGCTGGAAGACCACCAGGACGGCCTGGTCGGTGCGTTCCTCAATCGCGACGAAACGCCGGGCGCGCAAGCCAAGCGTTGACCCCGAAGCCAGCACAGCCAGCCATTGGAGAAACCCCATGTTCTTTCATCACAAGAAGCTGATGTACACCGTGCGCGTGCGCGAATCCAACCCGCAGCTCGCCAGCCTCATGCTTGAACAGTTCGGCGGCCCGCAGGGCGAGCTTGCTGCCGCCATGCGGTACTTCACCCAGGGACTCGGCGAATGCGATCCAGGCCGCAAGGACCTGCTGATGGATATCGCCACCGAAGAGATCAGCCATCTGGAGATCATCGGCACCATCATCGCCATGCTCAACCGCGGGCCGAAGGCCATTCAGTCCGAAGGGCTTGCCGAGGCCGAGGATATGCGGCTGCTGGGGCAGAACAGCACCAGCCATACCGAGCAGATCCTGTACGGTGGCGGGCCGGCACTGGTCAATTCCAGCGGGGTGCCGTGGACAGCGGCCTACATCGACTCGATCGGGGAACCTACCGCCGATCTGCGCTCGAACATCGCTGCGGAAGCGCGCGCCAAGCTGGTGTATGAGCGCCTGATCAACGTCACCGACGACCCCGGCATCAAGGATGCGCTGCGTTTCCTGATGACGCGCGAGATCGCGCACATGAAGTCATTCGAGAAGGCGCTGCACAGCATCCAGCCCAACTTCCCGCCGGGCAAGCTGCCGGGGGACCCTGCGTTCACCGATCTGTACATGGACATGTCGCAGGGCGACGGCGCCGACGACCTGCAGGGCAGCTGGAACAGCGGCGAGCTATGGGAGCGGGTCAGAGACCGCGAGGCACAGACCGCTGTGGATGGTGGCGACGGCGGCGGCACGGTGGACCTGGACGCGCGCGAACAAGCGGCGGTGCAGGCCATGGCCCTGCGTACACTCTCCGACCCGGAAGCGCGGCCGACCACCGGGGCCGAGCTGGGGGCCGGCCCGGGCGCGGGAGCACTGGACCTGCCACCACGCGAGCCGTGAAAGAGCTGGGGCGCCCATCTGCGGCGCCCCAGTGGCGAAGCCCTTGATCAGCGTCGAGGCGTACGAAAGTGGGCGGACATCACGTCCGCCCACGAAGCGGTGCATCTGGCTTCAGCCGCGATCAGCGCTGCTGGCCACCGCGGTTGTTGCCGCCGCCGCGTGCCTGCTGTTGCTGCCCGCCGCCCTGGTTGCCGCCCTGGTTTCCACCCCCGCGGCTGTTCTGGCCGCCTTCGCGGCCGATGTCCGCCATGTGCTGGCGATCCTGGCTCACCGCTTCGCCGCCCTTGCGGCCGGCTTCGCGTGCTTCTTCCGAGCTGAATTCATGGGCGTTGCCTGATTCGTGCGCGGCACGTCCACCCTTGGCGGCGATCTCGCGCTGCTTGTCCTCGTCCATCGAAGCGAAACCGCGGTTGCTGTTGCCCTGGTTCTGGTTCTGGTTGGCCATGGAAAGTCTCCCTGGGTTGAGCCGCCCGACTGGCGGCAGGGACCATCTTCCAGATCCGGCGCTAGTGGGTGGTGGCATGACCGCCAACGTGGCGTCATCCGGAAGCCCACGATTCCTCATCCGGTCTCCACGAAACGTCGTGCACACGCGTGTGCGCCCGCAGGCGCGCCCGCCGCGCTCGATCACGTGTCAAGGCGATGCGGCGGACCCGCGCCTCAACTCGACGCAGCCTCTACGCCGGCCTCACTGCACATACGACCCGCGTCGCTAAGGTAGAGCTGTCTGCAACAACCGGTGGTGCCATGCCTTTTCGTGCGATTGCCTATGTGAGTGAAGCGTCCCCAAGCCTGACCGAAGAGCGACTGCAACGGCTTGTGGCCGAAGCGGTGCAGTTCAACGAATCCGTCGATGCCACCGGCACGTTGCTGTTCGACGGCTCGCGCTTCCTGCAGTATCTGGAGGGCCCGGAGGCCGGGATCAATGCCGCGTACACGCGCATTCTCGCGGCCGGCAGCCACAGTGGGATCGTCGAGCTGAACCGGGGCAGGGTGGGGCGGCGGCAGTTTCCGCACTGGCGGATGCGCAGCGTGCGGGTGGATGAGCTCGCGCTGGGAAAGATCGCCATCTCTGACTGGACCGGCTTCGTGCGCAGCGCGTCGGCGCTGGAGTCGGGCGCCAGCGCACTGGATCGTCTCCTGTCGGTCTCGCAGTTGCAGACGGATGCAGGTGCGGGAGAGACCCTGGAACCGTACGGGCAGCTGGTACGATGACGGCGGCGGCCGCCCCGCGTGCATCCGCTCCACTGCGTGTCGGCTGTGCGGGCTGGTCGCTGCCGCGCGCGGATCAGGAAGCGTTCGGGGCGGGCGACACCGCGCTGCAGCGCTACGCCACACGCCTGCCGATGGTGGAGATCAACTCATCCTTCTATCGACCGCACCAGGCCAGAACCTATGCGCGATGGGCGGCGAGCGTGCCGGAGGGCTTCCGGTTCGCGGTGAAACTGCCGCGAGAGATCAGCCATGAGCGTCGGCTGCGCGACGCAATGCAACCGCTCGAGCGGTTCCTTGAAGGCGTGCTGGAGCTGGGTGAAAAGCTCGGGCCGTTACTGCTGCAGTTGCCGCCGAGCCTGGTGTACGACACGGCCACGGCCATAGCATTCCTGCGGGGCCTGCGCGCGCGTACCCAGGCCGATGTGGCGTGCGAGCCGCGCCACCCGAGTTGGTTCACGCCGGAAGTGGATGCGCTTCTGAGCGCGCATGGCGTAGCACGGGTTGCCGCGGATCCGGCACGTGTGCCGGCGGCAGCGACGCCCGGCGGTGACCGCGCGTGGAGCTACTGGCGCTGGCACGGCCAGCCGCAGATCTATCGCAGTGCCTACGGCGAACCTACCCTTGCCCACCTTGCGCGGCAACTGCTGGCCGAGGCCGAGGCGAAACGACCCGCCTGGTTCGTACTGGACAACACCGCACTGGGTCACGCCACTGGCAACGCCCTGCACCTGCAGGCGCTGCTGCAGGAGAAGGAACATGCCTGAAGGCCCTTCGATCGTCCTGCTGCGCGAAGCAGCGAGCCACTTCAAGGGGCGCGTGGTCCGCGCCGTCTCCGGGAACAGCCGGGTCGACCTGTCGCCGCTGCAGGGCCGAAGGGTCAAGGCGGTCCGCAGTTGGGGCAAGCACTTCCTGCTGGAATTCAGCCGCCACACACTGCGCATCCATCTGATGATGTTCGGCAGCTGGCGCATCGACGAACGGAAGCCAACCCCGCCGCGTGTATCCCTGCGGTTCGACAATGGCGAGCTGAACTTCTATGCGTGTTCCGTGCGGCTGATCGACGAGCCGTTGGACGAGGTCTACGACTGGCGCGCGGACGTGATGAACGATGCCTGGGATCCGAAGCTGGCCCGGCGCAAGCTGAAGGCAATGCCGGACGTCATGGTCTGTGATGCGCTTCTGGACCAGACGGTCTTTGCCGGCGTGGGCAACATCATCAAGAACGAGGTGCTGTTCCGTATAGGCGTGCACCCCGCCACGCGCCTGGGCGACCTGCCATCGCGCAAGCTCACCGCGCTGATCACGCAGGCCCGCGCCTACAGCTTTGATTTCCTGCAGTGGAAGCGCCGTTTCGAGTTGAAGAAGCACTGGCAGGTACACACGCGCAGGATCTGCCCGGCATGCGGCGGCCCGATCAGCAAGCTGTACATGGGCACCACCCGGCGGCGCACGTTCTTCTGCCCGAACGACCAGGTGCTGTACGAACCCTGAGGCCGCCGTCCATGGCGGCCGGCTTCGGGGCGCGTCGATCAGGCGGCTTGGGCCGCCTTGGCATTGCCGCCGCCCTTGGCCAGCAGGGTGAGCTTCTCGTCGGTGGCCTTCTCTTCCTCAAGCGTCTCCAGCAGCAGCGGCAGGGCGTCCTTGTAGCCCAGCTGCTTGGCCAGCGCGGCGATGGTGCCGTAGGACGCAATTTCGTAATGCTCGACCTTCTGTGCGCCGCCGATCAGGGCGGCATCGCGCACAGGGCCCTTGTCGATGCTGTCGATCACTTCCTTGCCTTCCTCCACCAGACCTTCCATCGCCGCGCACTTGATGCGCTTCAGCCGGATGCCGAGAACCTCCACCACCTGGTCGATGCGCTCGATCTGGCCCTGGGTTTCTTCCAGGTGCGTTTCAAACGCTGTGGCCAGGTCAGGGTTCTCGGCCGCACGGGCCAGGCGCGGGAGGGCCTTGGTCAGCTGTTTTTCGGCGCTGTAGATATCCGAGAGTTCGTGGATGAACAGGTCTTCCGCTGTCTTGATAGCCATGCTGGGCTCCGCTGTGAGTGGAGCGCTCAGCGTAGGTCCCGCCCGGTTGCGATCAGGCGGGGGCCAGGTGAAGGTGGCATGTGAACGCCAACGCGAGCCCTGCGCGTTGTCTTCACGAGGTGGCGTCTGTCGCCCGCCTGCCGCAGTCCCGATACCAGCAGGCCTTCGCCATCGCTTCACGGTGGCATCGCCTGGTGCCCATGGGCCGGCCGGTACGGTCACTTCACGCCCAATCACGCGTGGAGACTCCCATGAGCGATGACAAGAAGAACACCGGCAGCCCGGACCGGGATCGCATCAACGTCAACGAAGACTATGAACTGCAGTACTGGACCACCGCGCTGGGTGTGTCAGCCGAGGAACTTCGGGCTGCGGTCGCCGAGGTCGGGCCCACCGCCGCTGCTGTACGCAAGCACCTGGGAAAGTAGCGCGGAGCTGCCCATGTCACTGGTCGAGTACCGCCGCAAGCGTCGTTTTGACCAGACCAGGGAGCCCGAACCGGGCAAGGCGCTGCCAAAAGGCCAACGCGCCATTTTCGTGGTGCAGTTGCATCATGCCAGCCGCAGGCACTACGACTTCCGTCTGCAGGTGGGTGACGCGCTGAAGAGCTGGGCCGTTCCCAAGGGCCCCAGCTACGACCCGAAGGTCAAGCGCATGGCGGTGGAGGTGGAGGATCATCCCGTCGACTACGCAGCATTTGAAGGCGAGATTCCCAAAGGCCAGTATGGCGGCGGACATGTCGCCCAGTTCGACCACGGTGTGTGGGCCACGCAGGGTGACCCGGAAGCCCAGCTCGCCAAGGGCCATCTACGCTTCGAGCTGTTCGGCGCCAAGCTCAAGGGTGGATGGCATCTGGTCCGTTCCGGCAAGCCTGCGCGCCAGCCACAGTGGCTGCTGTTCAAGGACGACGATGAATTTGCCAGCGATATCGAGGCAGACGATCTGCTGGCGGATGTCGCTGTAGCGCCCCCGGAGGACCTGAAGCGTGCCGGGGCAGGAAAGACCGCGAAGAAGAAACTCACGGTCGTACCGCCCACACGCACCCGACGAAAGAACTGGGCGAAGAAGGCCCTGGCGCTCAGCAAGGCGAAAAAGGCGGCAGCGCCGTCCGGACCGTTTGAGCCGCAGTTGGCCAAGCTGGGCGACGCGCCGCCCCAGGGCGGGCAGTGGGTGCATGAGATCAAATGGGATGGGTACCGCATCCTTGCTACGGTGGCTGAGGGCAACGTGCAGCTGTGGTCGCGGAACGCACTGGAATGGACCGGCAAGCTGCCTGAAATACGTGACGCGATCGCGGCACTGGGCCTTACTTCGGCGGCACTGGACGGTGAGCTCATCGCCGGCGCCGGCACCAAGGAAGACTTCAACCTGCTGCAGGCCACGCTCTCCGGCGAGCGGCAGAGCATCCTGACGTACGCATTGTTCGATCTGCTGCATCTTGATGGCGTGGACATCGCCGATGCGCCCTTGCTGGAACGCAAAGCCCTGCTGCACTCCGTGCTGGAGGGGCAGGGCAGGCCATTGGCGTTCAGTTCGCATGTGCAGGGGGATGGCGACGAGGCCTATCGCCTGGCCGGTGAGCAGCACTTCGAAGGCATCATTTCCAAGCGCGCTGATCGCAGCTACCACAGCGGCCGCAGTGAGGATTGGCGAAAGACCAAACAGCTGGCCAGCGACGAGTTCGCGGTGGTCGGATACACCGCGCCGAAAGGCAGCCGCACCGGGTTCGGCTCGCTGCTGCTGGCGCGGCCAGACCCGAAACATGGCTGGCTCTACGTCGGCCGCGTCGGGTCCGGGTTCTCGGACGAACTGATCGGCGAAGTCAGCAGGCGCATCGAAGGCGGCGGCGGCCGCAAGCCGACGGCGCACGTGCCCACCCAGGACACCGACCTTCGCGCCGCGACCTGGTTCGCACCGCGTTTCGTGGTGGAGGTCTTCTATCGCGGGATTGGCGGGCAGAAGCTGTTGCGCCAGGCATCGCTGAAGGCGGTACGGGCGGACAAGGACATCGCCGATCTCGAAGATTCCGATCGCTCCGGGCCGGCCATGGCCTCTGGTGGACAGCCCGCATCCAGGCGTCCTGCGCGCGATACGAAAAAGTCACCCGCTACCGGCCGCACACCGCCCGCGCTTTCGTCGCCCGGCAAGATCCTGTTTCCTGGCGATGGCTACACCAAGCAGGAGGTATGGGACTACTACGCAGCAGTGATGGAGCACCTCCTGCCCGAGGTGGTTGATCGTCCGCTGTCGATCATCCGATGCCCCAGTGGCACCGCAAAGCCCTGCTTCTTCCAGAAACACCACACAGCCGGGCTGGAACTGGTCGATCCGGTAAGGCTGAAGGAGGAAAGCGGCATCAACGCCCATTACCTGGTGGTGCGTGACGCGGCCAGCCTGCTTGAACTGGTGCAGTTCAACGCGTTGGAGTTCCACCCTTGGGGCAGCCACGCCGAAGCGCCCGACAAGGCCGACCGGGTGGTGTTCGATCTGGATCCAGGACCGGACGTACCCTTTGCAGAGGTCAAGAAGGCGGCAACCGACATCCGAAAACTGCTCGCGCAGCTGCAGTTGGAATCGTTCCTGCGCGTCTCCGGCAGCAAGGGCCTGCACGTGGTGGTGCCGCTCAACCCGGGATGCGACTGGGACCTGACCAAGCGCTTTGCGAAGGGCTTCGCCGATGCGCTGGCGCAATCCGAGCCCCAGCGATTCCTGGCAACGGCCACCAAAAGCCTCCGCAACAAGCGGATCTTCGTCGACTACCTGCGCAACGGGCGCGGTGCCACGGCAGTCGCGTCCTACTCGCTGCGGGCGCGGCCGGGCGCACCGGTCGCGTTGCCGATCGCCTGGGGCGATCTGGCGAAACTCAAGCGCGCAGACGCGTTCACGATCAAGGACGTGCCAGCAAAGCTCAAGCGGCGGCGCAAAGACCCCTGGGCCGGCATTGGGAAAGTGAAGCAGAATCTGGCGCGCTGGGCGCAGGCAGACCCGTAGCCCGCGCCTATGCGTCGGATCCCTGCGCGCTGCCGGGCAGGACATGATCGCATTCGACCAGCCGCGCGTTGCTGACCGTCTGGCGCGAAGGACAAGCGCCGCACACCAGCGTCGTTCCACCGGGCACCGCCCCCAACGCGCCCCCCGACAACTGTGTAATCCCGCCGCAGGTGTTGCAGAGCACGCGAATGGACCTGACGCGCTCAATACCCTGCACGCCGGAAACAGCGTCCAGCTCCAGAACATGGAAAAGGCCGGTATTGGGCATGGGGCGCTCCCGAGTCATCTGGCCCAAGCGTAAACGATCCACGGCATGGGCGGTGTAGGCGTCCTGCATGCCGTTTGTCAGCTGGAACCCAACTGATTCACAAAATGCACATGATGGGAACAACTGCAGGGCGCAGCTGGCCTATCCTACGGCCACGGAATCTGGGGGGATTCGCTACAGGAGCAGTTAATGCCGATCAGGGCAGTCGCATACGTCAGCGAAGCGGGCCCAGCCGTTGCTGGTGATCCGTTCGGCCTGGGCAGCGGAAAGCTCGACGATCTGGTCGATGATGCCGCCCGCTTCAACCGCAGTGCCGGCGTCACCGGCGTCCTGCTGTTCGACGGCAGCCGCTTCCTGCAGTACATGGAGGGGCCCGAAGACGGCTTGAGGGTGGCGTATTCGCGGGTGGTGGGCGCCTCCAGCCATACCGGGCTCATCGAGCTGCAGCGCGGCAGGGTGGGCAACCGGCGGCTCCCGTTCTGGCCGATGCGCTGGCTGCCCACCCAACCCGAGCAGTTGAAGCTTCTTGCCCGCGCGGACTGGTCAGGGTTCGCCCAGCACAGCGGTGACGATGCGCCAACCGAGACGGCGATGGATATCCTGGCCAGGTTGGTGGAACCCTACGCGGTCGCGGCGTGATCCACCGGCCTAGCGGCCTCCATAGCGCGCCGCCCATGGAATCTCTCCGCTGCACGCGTTGAGGTGCCCGGTGCGCATCACGCAATACAGCCGGGCCTCCGGGTCTGCACTGGCAGCAATGTAGTCCAGTGCCTCGGCAAGCATGCGGACGAACTGCTGCTCGGGGTAGAACGCTGCCCAGGTCGGCAGCAGTTCGTCCAGTTGCGCGATCATCAGATCGATTTCCAGGTGCGTGCTCACTGCCTGATCCTCCTTCCAGGCACGTTAGCTACCACGCTGCAAGCAGAGAGTTGCGGTTCGCAGAGGCGACACAGGCGTGTTGCCCACGCAGCGCTCATCTGGCCTTGACCATGGCGTTGATCGTCGCAGCGCGTGAGCATCATCTGCACGGCCGCGCCACCCTCGTTTCACCCGGCAAGGCGTATCAGAGAGGCCTCCCAGCTGAAGCTGCAAGGATCCCTTTCATGTCCGAACCGTTCCCGCGCGCCAGCTTATGGTCAGCTGACACCGAGTCGCATTGCTTCCGCCCCCTTGCCGGCACGACGCGCGCGGACGTGCTGGTGGTGGGCGCCGGCATGACCGGCCTGCTGACAGCGGCCCGCCTGGCGGATAGCGGCCTCGATGTGCTGGTGGTCGATGCAGGGCCCATCGGCGGGCGCAATACGGTGATGTCCACGGGCAATCTTTACGCGCCCGTCTCCCGGCTGGCAGAACTGGTCTCGCGCTGGGGCGGCGACACGGCCAGTCGTATCGTGCAGTGGCGGCAGCAGGCCCTGCGCGCCATCGAAACGCTGGTTCATCGCTACGATCTGCGTTGCGGCTTCGAACGCGTGGCCATGCAGTACGGCATGCAGGAGCGCACGCGCGAGGTGACGACGCGATTCGAGCGTGAACTTCAGGCCTATCAGCGCGTAGGCCTGCAGTGCGAACACCAGCAGTCAGGTCTGCCATTCGCATTGGGCCACGCGTTCCGTGTTCCCGATCAGGCGCAGTTGGATCCGGCGGCTTTCTGCAGGGAGCTGGCGCGACACCTGGTGGGCCGGGTGCGCATCCACGACTGGACCCAGATCAACAGCATCGAGGCATCAGCAGGCGTTGCCACCGCCCTTGGCGGCCGCATCCATGCCAGGCACTTCGTGCTCGCCACCCACTCGCCAGCAGGGTTCAACCTGGTGCAGGCCGAGATGGAGGTGTACCGCGAGTACGGCGTGGCGGTGCCGGTTGCCAATCCGCCAGCGGCAGGTATTCATTGGATCGCCGATCGGCACCGCTCGCTGCGCGGGGTGCGCGGTACTGATGGCCGCGACTGGCTGGTGCTGGTCGGCGAGACACATCGCACCGGCGAAACCCCGGTGATGGATCCGGCACAGCATCTGGTCGCCGACGCGCGTCGCAACTTCACCGTGCAGGGCGAACCGCTGTGCTGGTCGGCGCAGCAGTTCCGTGCAGCCGACCAGCTGCCCTACATCGGCAGCAGCGCGCACGACAATGTGTGGGTCGCCACCGGCTATGGTCCCGATGGCTTGACCTGGGCGGGCGTGGCCGCTCGTGCGATCACCGAGGGAATCATGGGCACGACCAGCGAGATCGAGAAGCTGCTAAGCCCCATGCGCTTCACGCCAGTGCGTTCGGCGGCCGGCTGGGCCCGTACCAATGGCACGGTTGCACGGCACATGGTGGGAGATCGCCTTGGTGCTGCGCCGTCGCACTCACCCAGTGAGCTGGCCCGTGGTTGCGGCGCACTGCTGGACGTGGACGGAAAGCGAACCGCGGTCTACCGCGACGAGGGCGGGCGCCTGCACATGATGTCGGCGCTCTGCCCGCACCTGAAGTGCGTTGTCCAATGGAATGACCATGAGCGCACCTGGGACTGCCCCTGCCACGGCAGCCGCTTTTCCGCCACCGGAGCGCTGCTGGAAGGCCCTGCCAGGCAGGGCCTCACACCAGAACAGCTGTAGGCGCAGGCATCCACCTCAGGCTTCGGCGGCTGCATCCGCATCGCAGGGCATGCAGCGCTCCTTCTTGGACTTGATGTCTGCAGCGGTCTTCGCCAATGCCTCGTAACGCTGGCGAATCTCTTCAAGGTGCGCCGGTTCCATCGACTCCAGGTTCAACAGCTCCTGGTTGGCGTCCTTGCTGACCCGGATCAGTTCATCCAGCTTGATGTGCAGCGCGGCCGTATCGGCATTCTGCGTATGCTGGATCAGGAACACCATCAGGAAGGTCACGATGGTCGTTCCCGTGTTCACCACCAGCTGCCACGTATCATTGAAGTGGAAGGCCGGCCCGCTGGCGGCCCAGGTGATGATCACCCCCAGCGCCGCGACGAATGCGCCCAGGCTGCCGGACAATCGTGCCGTCGCGGCCGCGACCCGGGCGAAGCCGCGCCGGATCACTCGTCACCTCCCGCGGCCTCCTCATCCGTTCGACGATCTGGCAGCCTGACCCGCTCACCCAGGCGCTTGGCCTGCTCTTCCGGCGTTGGCGCGGCGACGAAGGGGGAGATCGGATCACTGGCAGGGAAGGTTTCCTGCAGCGCTTCGTCATGATTGCGGCGGTTGTGCAGCTTTGCCTGCAGCGGGCTGACAGGATCGGGGTGCTGCGCTTCCGCGTCCGGGTGGGGGAGGTCTTTCTGATCGCGTTGCATGGTGAATCTCCAGGTTGATCACCACCCCTCAGGTGGCGGGCCCAGCATAGGAGTGCGCTGTGACCGGCCCCATCAAGGGCGGGGCAACGTGGCGTCAAACCTTCAGGCAACACGCGTTAACAATCAGCAGGGCGGGGCAGCGTAGCGCTCAACGCGACGCCGCCCGGCCATCGCTCCATCCCCTGCACCGGGCGTCTGTAGCCCGTTCGCCGGTCAGACCCTGCTCATATAGCGCTGTGCCGGCTGGGCACGCGAAAGCCCCGGCGCCATCGCCTTGCGTGCGTGCTCGAAGGCGTCCCACTCAGCGATGTCCGGAAGCGCCGGAATGGTCACGCGTTCGCCCTGTGCCAGCCCGGCCAGGGATGCATCCACCATGTCCTCGGCGCTCATCACGATGCCCTGCGGCAAGTGCTCCACCGGCAGGCCGGAGAGGTGCCAGAAGTCCGTTGCGGTGGCCCCCGGCAGCACAACCTGGACGCGCACGCCCTTGTCGGCCAGCTCATGGTGGAGCGACTGCGAAAACGCCAGAACGAACGCCTTGCTTCCCGCGTAGACGCCGTTGAGCAGCTCGGGCGCCAATGCGACGATGGAGGCGATGTTGATGATCGTGCCCTGGCCATGGGCCACGAACACCGGGGCGGCGGCGTAGGCCAGACGCATCGCGGCGTTCACGTTGAGCGTGATCATGCGCTCCATCTCGCCGATGTCCGACTGCAGCAGGGGAGCCGTGGCGCCGATGCCGGCATTGTTGACCAGCAGTCGGATATCCGCTCGGTCTCGAATGACCTTCTCAACTTTGGCAAGCCCGTCGGAGGTGGTCAGGTCGGCCGCGACAATGTCCACTGCGCGGCCGGTGCTGCGGGCCAGTGCTTCGGCCAGTTGGCGCAGGCGGTCGCCGCGTCGCGCAACCAGGATCGGGTCGTATCCGGCGCGGGCCAGGCGATCGGCATAGACCGCGCCGATGCCTGACGATGCGCCGGTGATGAGAGCGGTGCCTTGATGGGTAGGGTTGTTCACAGTGGTCAGTCCGAAGCGGCGGGCGTCGCCGGGGTCAGGGCCAAATCTAGGCCGGCTTGTGAATGGCGTAAATGTCGTATATACCTCGTTTACGGCCACCCCTGAAAAACCGTCATGCTCAGTGTTGGATTTGTCCTGCCATCCGGGTTCCAGACCATGGCGATCGCGGCTGCGTCCGCCTTCGAACTGGCGAATGCCACCGAAGGCGCGCGCCTTTACGATCTGCACATGCTCTCCGAACAGGGCGGGCTGGTGCCCAGCTCGCTTGGCATGGCCATGCAGACGGCGCCGCTGGCTCAGCAGCCGCTGGATACCTTGATCGTGGCCGGCCTGCTGGAGCCAGCCCCGTCCACCGGCACGCTGATCGAACTGATCCGCCAGGCGGCCACGCGCACGCGCCGGACCGCGTCGGTGTGCACAGGCGCCTTCATTCTTGGCGAAGCGGGGCTGCTGGACGGGCGGCGCGCCACCACGCACTGGTTCCACGCCCGTGTGCTCAAGCAGCGCTTTCCCGCCGCGCAGGTGGAGGAAGATCGCATCTTCATCACCGATGGCCCGATCTGGACTTCCGCCGGCATGAGCGCGGGGCTGGACCTGGCGCTTGGCATGATCGAGAACGACTTCGGTGCGGAGTTGTCCAGGGCGGTGGCCCGGAAGCTGGTGGTCTACCACCGCCGTGGAGGCGGGCAGTCCCAGCATTCGGTGCTGCTCGAGCTGGATGCCCGGTCCGATCGCATCCAGAATGCGCTGACCTTCGCGCGTGGCAACCTGCGCGCCACCTTGTCGGTTGAAGAACTGGCCCAGGCCGCACATCTCAGCACCCGTCAGTTCAGTCGCGCGTTCCGCGAAGAAACCGGGCAATCCCCTGCGAAGGCGGTGGAGAGCCTGCGCGTGGAGGCCGCTCGCGTGCTGATCGAGCAGAGCCGCTACACGATGGATGAAGTCGCGGCCGAAACGGGCTTCGTTGACACCGAACGCATGCGAAGAGCGTTCCTGCGCGCCTTCGGCCAGCCCCCGCAGTCCCTGCGGCGCAACGCACGGGGCGGGGCGGACTGAGTTCGTCTTTGCGGGGACCTGTGCGGAGCCGAGCCATGCCCGGCTGCCGATGTCCGACACGAAAAGGGCCGCATGGAGGCGGCACCCTGCAGGATGAAACGGGCTCCGGCGCAGTGCCGGAGCCCCCTGTTGCTCACTTTTCCTGCAGGAACGTCAGCAAGTCCTGGTTGACCTTGTCCTTGTGGGTGTCGGTCAGGCCATGCGGCGCACCCGGGTAGACAATCAGCCTGGCGCCCTTGATGAGCATTGCCGACTGGCGGCCCGAGATATCGATCGGTACGATCTGGTCGTCATCACCGTGGATGACCAGCGTTGGCACATCGAACTTCTTCAGGTCCGCGCGGAAGTCGGTGGCCGAGAACGCAGCGATCGAATCGTAGGTGTTCTTGTGGCCGCCCTGCATGCCCTGCGCCCACCACGCATCGATCAGCCCCTGCGACACCTTCGCGCCCGGGCGGTTGAAGCCATAGAACGGGCCCGACGGAATGTCCTTGTACAACTGGGCGCGGTTGTCCATCTGTGCCTTGCGGATGCCATCGAACACTTCGATCGGCAGGCCGTTGGGGTTGTCGGCGGTCTTCAGCATGAACGGCGGCACCGAGCTGATCAGCACGGCCTTCTTCACTCGCCCGGTGCCATGCCGGCCGATGTAGCGCGCCACCTCGCCGCCACCGGTGGAGAAACCCACCAGGGTCACATCGTGCAGGTCCAACGTATTGATCACCGTGGCCAGGTCATCAGCGTAGTGATCCATATCGTTGCCGTCCCACGGCTGGCTGGAACGACCGTGGCCACGACGGTCATGCGCGATCACGCGGTAGCCATGATTGGCCAGGAAGAGCATCTGGGATTCCCAGCTGTCCGAATTCAACGGCCAGCCGTGGCTGAAGGTCACGACCGGGCCGTCCTTCGGACCCCAGTCCTTGTAGTACAGCTGCACGCCATCGGCGGTGGTGATGTAGCTGGCGGTGCGCGCGATGGCGGTGACCGCCGCCGGCTTGGCCGGCTCGGCGGCCTGTGCGGACAGGCCGGCCTGGACCGAGAGGGCGAGGGCGGCAACGGCCAGTGAGCGGGCGAGGGTATTCATGCGGGAACTCTGATGGGTGGGTGGTGAGACGTACTTTGCGCCCGCGATCAGGCGCCAGGGATATGACAAGTCCGAATTTCTTGATAGATCGTCCTGAGTGCACGGATCCACAGTGGGGTCGACTGGATGATCATCCGAAGCTGCCCGACCTGGGCCTGCGCGCTACCGAACGAGCCAGAGGCGCTTGCAATGGTGGCATTGCAGCCGGTTCCGCATTGCTTCCCGGAACGCAACATGACGTACCCCTTCACGGCGCTACCGCACCTGCGGCGTACTGCCTAGGCTGATCCCACACGGCACCTGCCGTGTTCCGGGCCCATTGCCCGCGCAGTGGCCCGTCTTCCCATGAACTCCGCAGCGCTGGCCTGCCAGGCAACCGTGCCCTGGCAATGTCACTGCCTGCGCCATGGGCAAGCGCCCGGATTCGTTCGCGCCAGCCTTGCATTGCTGCCCGCCAAATGGCTCTTCGTGGAGATCCCTCATGTTCAGTATGGAAAACACCGCCGCGCCCATTGCCCCCGCCCTCGATGAACTGGTGCCCTCGCGCTACGCCCTGAAAGTGGGCGACGTCGAAGTGCTGGTGATCAGCGATGGCGTCCTGCCGTTGCCCACCCAGATGCTCGGCCACAACGTACCGGCGGCCGACCGTGCCGAATGGTTCGAAGAGATGTACCTGCCGCAGGATGCCTTCGACTGGGCATTGAACGTAATGGTGGTGCACAGCGGGGATCGCACCATTCTCATCGATGCCGGCCTGGGCATGGACCCGGACCTGCAGCTGCCGCGCGCCGGCCAGCTGATCCGTCGCCTTGGTGCTGCCGGTATCAACCTGGGCGAAATCACCGATGTGGTGATCACCCACATGCACATGGACCACGTCGGCGGGCTGCTGGTTGAAGGTGTGAAGGAACAGCTGCGCCCGGACCTGAAGATCCACGTGGCCGCAGCGGAGGTGGAGTTCTGGAAGTCGCCGGACTTCAGCCGCACCAACATGCCGCAGGGTTTCCCCGATGCGCTACGCGCCACGGCCAAGCACTTCTGGGCCGAGTACAGCAGCTATGTGCATACCTTCCAGAACGAACAGCAGATCGCGCCGGGCGTAACGGCCCGCCGTACCGGTGGGCATACCCCGGGCCACTGCGTAGTGCGCGTAGCGTCCGCGGGGCAGGCCCTGACCTTTGCCGGTGACGCCGTGTTCGCGGTCGGCTTCGACCAACCGAACTGGCACAACGGTTTTGAGCACGACCCGGAGGAATCCGCACGCGTACGCATCGCTCTGCTGAAGGAACTGGCCGGCACCGGCGAAATGCTGGTGGCCACGCATCTTCCGTTCCCGTCAGTGGGCCGGGTGTCGCTGGAGGGCGAGACGTTGCGCTGGGTGCCGGTGTTCTGGGACTTCTGATCGGATCCTGCGGATACAGCGCAAGCAGGGGTTTTCGACGGGGCGCATCGGCGCCCCGCTCGAATCCCGCAAGGACGAGGCCGACAACGGACGCCATCCACACCTGGCGTGGAACTACAGGATGGCGGTAGGGCGAGCCAACCGCTGCAGCTTGTGCGGGTTGCGCTGCACCAGGATCTGCGTGATCCGCTCGCCATCGGTCTCGAAGGCCATCGCCGCCTCCAGCACGCCATCGAAATAGCGCAGCAGTCCCAACCGTCCGTTGAGCATGGCCGGTACCATCCGCAATTGCGCGCTGCGCCGCAGGTGCGGGGCATACAGCAGCTGGGCAATGCGTGCGCCGCCGAGCAAAGGCCCTGGAAAGCTGGTGACGATACCGCCGCCGTCACCCACCAGCTCGGCCGATTCGGCCATCAACGCCTTCATCGTGCGGAAATCTCCACTGGATGCAGCCTCGGCGAAGCGGCGCAGCAGTTTCTGATGCACGTCCTGCGGGACGTTGTAGCGCGGGCGCTCCTGCCTGAGCTGACGGCGTGCGCGATGCACGATCTGCCGGCAGGCGGCTTCCGTCTTGTCCAGTGTGCGCGCGACCACTGCGTAATCCTGATCGAACACATCGTGCAGCAGAAAAGCCGCACGCGCATCCGGGGCCAACCGTTCCAGCACACTGAGGAAGGCGACCGACAGATCGCTGGCGGTCTCCAGCACGTACTCGGGCGTGGCGGTGTCATCGGTCAGCAGCGGCTCGGGCAACCACATGCCCACATAGTGTTCGCGCGCATGCCGGGCCAGGCGCAGGCCATCAATGGCGCGACGGGTGGTGGCCGCCACCAGCCAGGCTTCCGGATTCTCGATCTGTGACTGGTCGGCGCCATGCCAGCGAAGCCAGACATCCTGCACCACGTCTTCGGCTTCGTGCGAAGACCCAAGCATGCGGTAGGCCACGCCGAACAGGCGTGGGCGGAGGCGTGAGAACAGCGCAGTGGAATCGTCCATGCCAGCGTAGACGGGACAGGTCCCCGGATTGTGACACCCGGGAACCTGTCGTTGGTGCCAGCGCCGGACGTGCGATCAGTGCGGCGGCAGCACCGCCGGCTTGCCGATGTCCTTGATCAGGAACACCACGAACTTCGCCGGCTCGGTGGCGCTGGCGTTGCGGCCTACGGTGTGCAGATCGGCCGGGCCCTCATGGAAGGCCTCGCCCGGGCCAAGGGTGACTTCCTTGCCGCCGGCCACACCCATCACGATCCGCCCTTCCAGGACATAGACGAAGCCATGGGCATCGTGGCGGTGGACAGGATCGGCGCCACCCGGCGGGTACTCCACGGTAAGGATCAGCGCTTCCTTGCCGGGCTGCTCCGGCAGGGCGCGGGTCATCACCTCGCGCACCAAGGGCTGGGGCGCAGGAGAGGGCGGGATGGCGGCAGCGCCGCACAGTGGCAGCAGCGCAAACAGGACCAGAACAGAACGACGCATGGCAGGTCTCCAAAGCGGTAGAGGAGGGCCGCAGCATGGGGCAGCGGCGGAAGGATCAGGCCAGGCCGGCCTTGTCCAGGCCAAAGGCCGTATCCAGGGTGCCGGGCGTGGTACGGAAGGCAACGTTGGCGCGGTTCCAGGCGTTGATCGCCATCACCGCGTGGGTGAGGTCGACAATTTCCTGATCGGACAGCTGGCCGCGCACGCGCGCGTACAGCTCGTCGGGCACACCCTGCGCCGGCAGCTGGGTCAGTACTTCGGTCCAGGCCAGGCAGGCGCGCTCGCGCGGGCTGAACAGCGTTGATTCACGCCATGCCGCCAGGTGATGCAGGCGCAGCGGGCGCTCACCACGCAGGGTGGCCTCCTTCACGTGCATGTCCAGGCAGAAGCCACAGCCGTTGAGCTGCGATGCACGGATGTTGACCAGATCAACGATGGCCCCTTCGATCGAGGCGGTGTGGGCGGCATGCGAGTACAGGCCGAGCTTCTTGAACAGTTCGGGGGATTGCGCGGCGTAATCCAGGCGTGCGGTCATGGTGTGTTCCTGTAGCGTGTGAAGGGCACAGCGAGGCTAGGCCTGCATTCGCAACGCCGGTAGGCGGGGGCCGGGCCGCACGCTGTTGCATGAAAAACACCAATGTCCTGTCACAGCGGCCGATGCTCGGCCGTCTGCCGGGCATGGACACCTCATCGCACTGCGCACCGCATCGCGCCCTGCCAGCGAACAGGTCTGGCAGGCCTTCCTCGCCGCATTGCGCGAACTGCCGCCCGACGCACGCGCGATCCTGCTGTTGCACGACGTGCTGGGCGCCGGATTCGAGGACATCGTGCCCCTGCTGGGGCTCGACCCTTCCACGTGCAGGCAACGGTTGGCGCTGGCGCGGAGCCACCTGCACGCACAACGTGCCCGCCTGGAGCCAGGCCACCCATGAATGCCGCAACGCCCCGCCCGGCCAGTGACGGCCACGATGCGCTCAATGCGTCCTTCTCCACCAGCTACGCCGGTGTGCTGGCCTTCATTGCAGTGGCGTCCGAGGGCAGTTTCGCGCGCGCGGCCGACCGCCTCGGCATCGGCCGCTCGGCCGTCAGCCGCAGCGTGCAGAAGCTGGAAAGCCAGCTGGGCGTGCGGTTGTTCCTGCGCACCACGCGCTCGACCACGCTCACCCGCGAAGGCGAGCTGTTCCTGGAGGGCTGCAACCCGGGCGTGACCTGCATCCTGCAGGCGCTGGAGGAAATGCGCGACCTGCGCGAGGGCCCGCCGCGCGGGCACCTGCGCATCAGTGCCAGCCACGGCTTCGGCCGGCGGGTGATCGCCCCCTTGCTGGCCGCATTCCGCGCCGAGTACCCGCAGGTATCCGTGGAACTGCTGCTGGACGAGCAGGCCCCCGACCTGGCCGGTGACCGCATCGACGTGGCGTTTCGCGACGGCCTGCTGGAAGACAGCCAGGTGATCGCCAAGCAGCTGGTGCCGATGCAGCTGGTCGTATGTGCATCACCGGCGTACGTGCAGGTGCACGGCCTACCCGCGTCGGTGGACGCGCTGCCCACGCATGCCTGCATCGGGCGGCGCCTGCCGGGCGGACGCATGCAGCCCTGGGAATTCCGTGTCGACGGTGCCGAAGTGCACCTGCAGCCGCCTTCCGCAATGGTGTTCAACGATGCCGACCTGGCCCTGCAGGCCGTCATCGACGGGCTCGGCATCGCCCAACTGCCCAGCTATCAGGTGCGTGAAGCGCTGTGGGCGGGCAGGGTGGTGACCTGCCTCGATCGGCATGCGCCGCTCGATCGTGGCCACTACCTGTGCTACCTCAGCCGCCGCCAGCTGCCCAAGCGCGTGCGGGCCTTCATCGACTTCAGCACGCAGCGGGTGCGCGCGCTCGAGCTGGATGTGATCTCGCACTGGGAAGCACGCCAGCAGGCCACGCCTCTGAACCCAGGCGCACGGCCTGGCTGGGCGTGAGCGTATTGGTGCGTGCCGGGCAACAGTGCGCGGCCCGCCATGGACCTACTGCCTCGCGCCCGCGCTCCCTACGATGCCTGCGCCCGGCCACATCCGGTAGCCCTTCTACATTCCAGGAGATACGCAATGAAGTTCCTCGTCATCGGTGGTACCGGCCGCATCGGCAGCAAGGTGGTGGAACGCCTGCGCGTAGCCGGGCATGAGATCGTGGTGGCAGCACCCTCGACCGGGGTGGATGTGCTGACCGGTGAAGGTCTGGATGCCGCCATGGACGGCGTCGACGTGGTGGTGGACCTGGCCAACTCGCCCTCGTTCGAAGATGCGGCAGTGCTTTCGTTCTTCGTGACCGCTGGCCACAACATACTTGCGGCCGCTATCCGTGCCGGCGTACATCACCACGTTGCGCTTTCCGTCGTAGGCACCGACATGCTGGCAGCCAGTGGCTATTTCCGCGGCAAGATCGCCCAGGAGCGCCTGATCCGCGACTCGGGCCTGCCGTACACCATCATCCATTCCACGCAGTTCTTCGAGTTCTTGCCGGGCATCATCCAGTCCGCCGGCGATGGGGAGACCCTGCGGCTGCCGGCCGCCGACGTGCAGCCGATTGCCGCCGAGGATGTTGCCGAAGCGGTGGCACGCATCGCGCAGCAGCCGCCGGCCAATGGCGTGCTGGAAATCGCCGGGCCGCAGCGTAGCGCGATGGCGGATCTGGCCAGGCAGTATCTGCAAATGACGGGTGATTCCCGGCAGGTCGTTGCGGATGCCCAGGCGCTGTACTTCGGCGCGCCGCTGCAGATCGACACGCTGGTGCCGGTCGGACACGCGTGGCTGGGGCAGGTCGATTTCGACGCCTGGCTGCAGCAGTCCGGCCTGTTGCAGCGGCAGCCTGCCTGAGCGGCGAATCGATCGCCTGCCGCAGCTGCGCTTGATGGAGCCGCGCAATGACCGAGCTGAAGCCTCCTTCGCCCGCCATGCTGGACCGTTACCAGGGCGACGACGTGAAGCCGCTGTACACCGGCCGCGTGCGGGTGAGCGGTGGCCAGGCCCAGCACGGGCGGGCGTCCGGCGTCGTGCGGTCGGACGACGGTGCACTGGCGGTGGACCTGCGCCTGCCGCCGGAACTCGGCGGGCCTGGCGGCGGCGCCAATCCCGAGCAGCTGCTGGCCGCAAGCTACGCTGGCTGCTTCCACGGTGCCATGGTGCTGGTGGCCGCGCGTGCCGGCCTGCTGCTGCACAACCCCAGCATCGAAGTGGCGGTCACCTTCGCCCGTGATCCGGCAGATGGGCTGTACCTGCTGTCGGCCGAGATCGTGGTACATCTTCCCGGCATGGATGAGAACCTGGCCTGCGAACTCGTTCGCAACACCGAACGCGTCTGCCCATACGCCAAGATGTTCCATCGCGGCGTCAGCCATGTGGTGCATGTTCGGGTCGGCCCGCAGGCTCCGCCTCTGTAGAATCGAGCCATGCTCGACTCCGGGAAGGTCCTGGCCCTGACGATTACACGGCTAGGCCGTATTCCGCCACAACCCAGCTCGGCTACGATGGTGGCGCCGGCAACCTGGCCGGTGGGGCAGGGGATGCAATGGACATGCAGGCAGGGGGCGGATTCGATCCGCCGGCAAAGACCGATTCGCAGGAACTGACATTCCACTGGCTCTACCAGCGGGTGCAGGGACTGGTTGAGCACAGCATCTACCCCAAGGCGGGCAGGGTGGAGACGTGGGCGTTTCGCATCGGCGTGGGTGCGGCGATCTTCGGCATTCTCATGGGTCAGCTTCCGGATCGATGGCTGCCTCTTGGCGTAGTGCTCCAGGTGGTTGTTGCCTGCCTGGCAATCGAAATAGGAGGGTTCATTGTCGGTGGCGTACTGGCCGCCCGTAGGGGCATTCGCCAGTTCATCCAGCCGCGGCTCTCGCACGCCCGGGAGATGGATGAAGACTTCGCTCACTGGCAAGCGGTGGTGACCGAGCTTCGCGGATTCCCGCGCGTCCAGCGCGAGCGGCGACTCAAGTTCGTCAGCACCTTGCGCACAAACATGATTGAGCGCATGGGCATGATGTATGGCGGCCTGCAGCGGCTGGGACCATTCCCGCTGTTGATTGCCCTCTACCTGCAGTTCCGCGGATGGAAATGGGGCGACTGGGCGGGCGCTTTCGATGTTGGCCCGCTGGGTGCACTACTGATCTTCGCCATGGTGCTGCTGTACCTGCTGGGCTGGATGCTGATCGGCCTTCGCACCAGGCTTGATACCTACGTTGCCTTGTTGGAGGGCTCCATCCACGAACCCGAGCTCTCCCAGCGAACGCCTTTGTAGCGTCGGGCCATCATGTTCCTCATGCTGAGGGACAAACAGGACTGTGAGTCATCCAGTGAGGCATACGCATGGCTCAAGAGTGCCGCGCTGTGGCTGGATGCAGCCGATTTCTTCGGGCTTGCTGCATCATGCTCGTACATTTCGCCGACTTCACAGGCCTGTACCCCGCAGAGGGGCATAGTAGCCCTTCGGTAGTGTGAGCGCGTCCATCCAGCCACGGGGTTTCCCCGAACGCCAGGAGGTCACTGTGCCAAGTTGTGATGAAGGAATGAAGTTGACGCGTCGCCAGGTGATCGCCGGCGGCGTCACGACCGTGGCGATGTCCGCCGCACCGGGGGCGTCATCGCTCGCCGCCGAACTGGCGGCGCCCCCGCCGCCCAGGCCGCCGGTCATCAGCACGGTGGCCTTGACCGTCAACGGCAAGCGGCGGGAACTTGAACTCGACACCCGGACCACGCTGCTCGATGCCCTGCGCGAACATCTGAAGCTGACCGGGACCAAGAAGGGCTGCGACCACGGTCAATGCGGTGCCTGTACCGTGCTGGTCAACGGTGAGCGCATCAATGCCTGCCTCAGCCTGGCGGTGCAGCACCAGGGCGATGCCATCACTACCATCGAAGGCCTCGGAACCCCCGATGACCTGCATCCGATGCAGGCCGCCTTCATCAAGCATGATGGCTACCAGTGCGGGTATTGCACGCCGGGGCAGATCTGCTCGGCGGTGGCGGTACTGGACGAGATCAAGCGGGGTGTCCCCAGCCATGTGCAGGCGGATGTCAGCGCACGGCCCCGGGCCACCAACATGGAAATGCGCGAACGCATGAGCGGCAACCTCTGCCGCTGCGGCGCCTATTCCAACATTGCCGAGGCGATGGCAGAGGTCGCTGGCGCAACCTCTGCAGGGAGACGCTCATGAGGGCCTTCAGTTACGAACGCGCGAAATCCCCGGCCGAGGCTGCCAAGGCCGTCGCCGGTACCGAGGGCGCGAAGTTCCTGGCCGGAGGGACCAACCTGCTCGACCTGATGAAGCTGGAGGTCGAGACGCCAGCGCACCTGGTCGATGTGCAGGACATCGGCCTGGACAGGATCGAGCCCACCGACGAGGGCGGCCTGCGCATCGGCACGCTGGTCACCAATACCGCGCTGGCCTCGCATGAGCGCGTGCGCCGCGACTACGCGGTGCTGACCCGCGCGATCGTGGCAGGCGCCTCCGGGCAGTTGCGCAACAAAGCCACCACCGGCGGCAACCTGCTGCAGCGCACGCGCTGCCCGTATTTCTACGACCCCAATCTGCCCTGCAACAAGCGCCTGCCCGGATCCGGCTGCGGCGCACTCGAGGGGTTCTCCCGGCAGATGGGCGTGATCGGCACCTCGGACAGCTGCATCGCGACCTATCCGGGCGACATGGCGGTGGCCCTGCGGGTGCTGGACGCCTCGATCCAGACCGTCAGGGGTGACGGCAGTACGCGAAGCATCCCGATTGCCGATTTCCATCGTTCCCCCGGCGACAGGCCGCAGCAGGACAATGTGCTGCAGCGCGGTGAGCTGATCACCCACGTCACGTTGCCGGAACCTCTGGGCGGTCGGCACGTGTACCACAAGGTGCGGGACCGCGCGTCCTATGCGTTCGCACTGGTGTCGGTCGCCGCGGTCGTGCAGCGTGACGGCTCGGCGCGGTTCGCCTTCGGTGGGGTCGCGCCGAAGCCGTGGCGCGTCGAGGCAGCCGAACCCCTGCTGCGCGACGGCGTGAAGGCCGCGACCCGGCAGGTGTTCGCCGGTGCCCGTCCGACGCCAGAGAACGCGTTCAAGATCGCGCTCGCCGAGCGCACCCTCGCAGCGGTGCTGGTGGAAGGAGAGCGCTGATGCCCCTTGAATTCAACGCCCCCGCCGGCGACAACCTGTTCGACAAGGCCAAGGTCGTCGGCAAGTCGACGCCGCGCATCGACGGTCCACGCAAGACCACCGGCACTGCCCCCTATGCCTACGAGCGCCATGACGTGGCGCCGAACCAGGCCTACGGCTACATCGTCGGCGCGGGCATCGGCAAAGGGCGCATCATTTCGATGGATGCATCCCGCGCGCGTGCCGCGCCCGGCGTACTGGCGGTCATCACCGCACCGGAAACCAAGCCGGTCGGCAAATCGAACTGGAACAATGCACCGTTGTTCGGCGGACCCGAAGTGGCCCACTACCACCAGGCCATCGCCTGCGTGGTGGCAGAGACCTTCGAGCAGGCCCGCGCCGCCGCGGCGCTGATCCGCACCCGCTACGAGCGCGGCAAGGGCCGCTTCGATTTCCCGGCCCTGGCACCGTCCGCGCCGCTGGCAAAGGGGCGCGGTGGCAAGCCCGACCGGCAGACGCTCGGCGATTTCGACACCGCTTACGCGAGCGCGGCGGTCAAGCTCGACGAGACTTACCACACCTCCGACGAAAGTCATTCGATGATGGAGCCGCACGCCACCATCGCCGCCTGGGAGGGTGACACGCTCACGTTGTGGACGGCGAACCAGATGATCGACTGGGCCAGGCAGGGCATGGCGGCGATCCTCGGCATCGATCCTGCCAAGGTGCGCGTGGACTCGCCCTATATCGGCGGAGGCTTCGGCGGCAAGCTGTTCATCCGTGCCGACGCGGTGCTGGCCGCGTTGGCGGCCAAGCAGGTCGGGCGACCGGTGAAGATCGCGCTGCAACGCCCGTTGATGCCCAACAACACCACGCACCGGCACGCCACCCTCCAGCGCGTGCGGATCGGCTGCGGAAAGGATGGCCGGATCTCCGCCATCGCCCACGAGAACTGGTCGGGCAACATCAACGGCGAGGACGGCGAAAACGGCACCCTGCAGACGCCCAAGCTCTATGCGGGCGCCAACCGCCTGGTGGCCAACTACATCGCCACGCTCGACATGCCCGAAGGCAATGCGATGCGCGCACCGGGCGAAGCACCGGGCCACATGGCGCTGGAAGTGGCGATGGATGAAATGGCCGAGAAGCTGGGCCTCGACCCGATCGCGTTCCGCATCCTCAACGAGCCCGAGGTGGTACCCGGCGATCCGTCCAAGAAGTTCTCCGACCGCAACCTGGTGCGCTGCCTGCGCGAAGGTGCGGAGCGCTTCAACTGGAACAAGCGCAACCCCAGGCCGGCGCAGGTCAGGGAAGGGGACTGGCTGGTCGGCATGGGCGTGTCCGCGGGCTATCGCGGCGCACCGACGATGAAGTCGGCGGCGCGGGTCCGGCTTGACGGCCAAGGCGGGGTGATTGTCGAGACCGACATGACCGACATCGGCACCGGCTCCTACACGATCATCGCGCAGACGGCAGCCGAGACCATGGGCGTGCCGCTGGAGCGGGTCCAGGTGACCCTCGGAGACTCCCGTCATCCCGCCTCCGCCGGTTCCGGCGGCCAGTGGGGCGCGGCAAGCTCGACCGCAGGCGTGTACGCGGCGTGCGTCAGCCTGCGCCGCAAGGTGGGTGAGAAACTGGGTTTCGACGGCGACACCGCAGACTTCGCCAATGGCCGCATCCAGGCGGGTGGGCGGACCATCAAGCTGGCGGAGGCGGGCACACTGTCGGCGGAGGACGGCATTGCCTTCGGCGACTTCAAACAAGGCTACGACGTCGGCACCTATGCAGGGCATTTCTGCGAGGTTGCCGTGCATGCCTACACTGGAGAGACGCGCATCCGCCGCATGCTTGCCGTATGCGATGGCGGCCGGATCCTCAATCCGCTCTCCGCACGCAGCCAGGTCATCGGCGGGATGGTGATGGGTGCGGGCGCGACCCTGATGGAGGAGCTGGTGGTCGACAAACGGCTTGGCTTGTTCATCAACCACGATCTGGCCGGCTACGAGGTTCCCGTGCACGCCGACATCCCGTACCAGGAGGTGGTCTTCCTCGACACGCTGGATCCGGTGATCTCGCCGATGAAGGCCAAGGGTGTGGGTGAACTGGGCATCTGCGGGGTTGGCGCCGCGATCGCCAATGCGATCTACAACGCAACCAGCGTGCGCGTGCGCAGCTATCCCATCACCTTGGACAAGCTGTTGCCCGGCTTGCCCGGCTTGCCCGACGTGGGCTGACGTTGCGCATGGACCGACCCGTAGCCTCACCCGCGCTGGAAGCTTCAGCGGCAGGCGGAGGGGAGCCCGGCGATCTTGCCGAGGACCTGTCCGCAGCGCCGGGCTTCCTCGCCGAAGGTAGCCCGCGCGGCGTACTCGAGACGGCCTTGACGCGCATGCGCGCGGGGGAGCACGCCGTGCTCGCGCTGGTGCTGGAAACCGATGGCTCCACCTACGCCGGTGCCGGCGACATGGTGCTGTTCTGCAACGGCAGCCAGGTCGGCTGGCTCAGCGGCGGATGCTTGGAGCCGGAGCTCGCGCGACGCGCGGAGCAGGTGAGCGCGGCAGGGCGGGTCGACTGGATCGAGATCGACACCCGCAGTGACGACGACCTGTTGAGCGGGTCCGCGCTCGGCTGCCGCGGCCGGCTTCGGATTGCGCTCCTGCCATTGCGTGCCATGGCCGGCATCGACGTTGTCATCGAGGCATGGCTGCGCGAGGGTGTGCCACTACAGCGCGAGCTTCGTGCATCGGGGCAGATCGTTTTCCGCACCGGCCATCGCGAGCAGGCGTGGCAGCTGCATCCGATGCATGGTGCGCAGCCCTTTGGCGAGGGCGCATGGCATTTGCAGTTGCGCCGTCTTCCGCGGGCTCTGGTGTTGGGGGGCGGTCCCGAAACGCCCTTCCTGGTTCCGTTGCTGCGGAGCCTGGGGTGGCGGGTCAGCGTGGCCGAACGTCGAGCGCGCTGGGCCTCAGCCGGGCAGTGCGCGGATGCGCATCTTCAGACCAGCCCGGCCGAGGCCCTTCATGGCGACCCGTGCGACGCGGCACTGGTGATGCATCACGATTTCGAACTGGACCGGGAGGCGCTGGTGGCCCTGGCTGATACCAACGTCGCGTTCATTGGACTGCTGGGTCCGCGTCGAAGGCGCGAGGACCTGTTCAAGCTGCTGACACCGGATCAGCGCCACCGCCTTTCCCCGAGACTTCAATCACCGGTCGGCCTGAACATCGGCGGCCGAGGGCCCGAGGCGATTTCGCTCAGCATCGCCGCGCAGCTGCAGCAATGGCGAAGCGCGCACGGCAGGTGACTGACGCGCATGCGGTCGTCGTGCTGGCTGCCGGCGGGAGCACCCGGCTCGGCCAGCCCAAGCAGCTTCTGACCCGGCAGGGCGAAACCCTGGTACATCGCGTGGTGCGGTTGGCGCGGGAGCTCGCGCCAGCGCAGGTCCTGGTCGTGGTGGGCGCGAACGCACAGGCCGTGACATCCAGCATTGCCGGGCTGGAGGCCACTCCGGTAACCAACCGCCACTGGGAACGCGGCCTGGCGGGCAGTCTGCAGGTTGCCGGCGCACACCTGCTGCCCACGGTGACCGCGGTGATGGTCGTGGCATGCGACCAGCCCGCGATCGAGCACTCCCATCTGCAGGCGTTGCTTTCGGGTGCCCGCGCCGCAGCGTCAACGTGCGCGGGCACCCGCCACGGAAATGCGCTTGGCGTTCCCGCAGTAGTGCCGCGCGCCTGGTTCACCTCTGTCGGTGCAGCCGGTGACCGCGGCTTCGGAGCGCGCCTGCGGCAACTTCCTGTCGATACGGTGCATGTCCTGCAGGCACCGGAACTGGGCCTGGATATCGATACGCCAGAAGATCTTGCGCGTGCGCGCGATGCGGGCTGGATCGATGCCGGGAGGTGACCCGCATGATCACTGGGCAAATGCCTGTCGCGCAGGCGACGAGCGGCAGAGCTGCAGCCCGAACCCTCGCTGCCCGCAACCCTGTAGAGTCGGGCCATGCTCGACTACGGCACGCCACATCGCGCCCCATCAGGCACATCACTAGCAAGACTCTGCAGCACCCGATCCAACAGAACAGGTTCCGGCGCGCCAGCCAGTACCTGCTCCAGGTAATCCAACGGCTCCAACTGCCATTGGAGGAGCGCCCGCAACCGCACAACGGCGGGCGCCCGCTGCTTCGCGTCCAGTGAGGCCCACAACAGCAGATGTTGCGGGCGCCTCTCCAGCCACAGCACGGGTATGCCTCGGCAATGAACCTGGAACTCGGCATCTCGGTGCCGCTCTACGAACTGGAAGCCCTGTCGTGGCCGATCCTCCACGAACTGCATGGCTTGGCGGCGCAACTGCAGAAAGCGATCGCCGGGGATGCTGTGGAAACCGATAGGCGAGGGCTTGGGCGGCGCCAGCCACTGCGTCTGTGCCGCAACCACCACCACAAGACAGAGCGCGTTGGCCGCCCAGCGGCACCACGCCACTCAACCCTCCGGATGCAGTCGGGTACTGGCGTGTGCGGTAAGGCCGATTCCGGCCATGATCAGGCCCTCCATGACGCGCGGGCCGACGTATTGCTCCAGCTCGCCGTTCTCGCGGGCACGCTGTGCGGCCAGCAGAATCTCCAGCACCACGCGAAGGCCGGCCAACGAGCAATCGGTGTCTGCCAGTGCGATGCGCCGGCCCGGCATCTGGTGGCGCTCAGGCCAGGGCTGACCATCGGAGGCGGCACCGGCGCCGATGCTGTGCAGCAGGGCGATGAGGGTGTTCGGGTCCAGCACCGGGCCGTTTGCGGGCGCGTCGTGGATGGGTTGCGGGGCAGGGGAGTGGGGCTGGGTCATGGCGGGGCTCCTTGCGTGCATGCAGAAGCCGCCACCGATAAAGGTGGCGGACGGTGCGTGGCTCGAAATCCGGTACGCGACTAGGCCCGGTGGGCGCAGGGCCCCCACGCACCGCCCGCCATAGCCGGCCGACGGATTGCCAGCCGGCACCACAAAGCGTGGTGCCGGCTGACAAGCGCAAACTACAGTCGCGTTACCGGGATTTCGAGCCCCGGCCACCGGTGTATTGGTGGCACGAAAAGAAATACGCCCGGTCGTACGCGTTGCCAATGCAGTAAGGCCGATGCCGACACCACTTTCAACATTTTCAGAATCGTTGCATATGGCGCAATGAGGCTGGAGCGTTGCGCTGCAAGGCTATCGACCATGTCGGTGGTGCAACTCTGCGCGCTGTCGGCATCCGCCCGGCGAGGCCGTGAGCGAGGCGAATGCGACAGGATTGCCAAGGGGCGCCAAGCGTCAGTAGCCCTTCAACGCAATCTTGGTCCGCTCCAGCCATGCATTGTGCCGGCCCGCACAGCATCCGACGTTACCGCTTAGGCTAATAGCGACCATCCGTATAGAATACCCAAACACCGCGAATCAAAGGACTCTCGCGCAAATGCACCTGGACAGCTTGACACTGATCGGCGTTCGTCAATTCAAACGCCAGACCTTCTATTTTCGACCGGGGTTTAATCTGCTCGTTGGCGAAAACGGGGCTGGAAAGACCACCATTCTGCGTGGATTGCTTGCTGCCATGGCAAGTTCGAGGCAGCGCGGGTCAAGTTTCAACCTCCAAGATAGTGATATTGGATTTGGTGCGCGCCGCGCGGAAGTTAGCGCCGTTGTGCGTAGTGGCAACGAATTCAAGGAGTTCAGTTTCTACAAGGAGTTATGGAAACCCGCCGAGCGCACCAAAGATCGAAAGAGCGCCCCGCTCGTCCTTCTGTACTCATCGAGCGAATCCATATGCTCCGCGCTTAAGGCGAAGCGAGGGCGGCTAGTTCGGGAGCTCGTCAACGACCCATCGCGAGGTAGTGAAGAGTTTCTTTATGCCGCCGAGGAAAGGGTTCGCCAGAGAACGGCAGTAGATAGGTCCAAGAAATTTGGAAACAGTCGGTCGGTGAGGGACTTTGTTGGAAAAGTACTCTCAACTTTTTCCCCCGGCATGGGTGACTTCTACTGGCGCTTTGAACCCTATGACTGTTCACTTGTAGCCAATGAAGGCTCTGGGAAGCGCCCGCGCTTTGAGGCCGAAGTGCGAACTCTCGCGCGCGATATTGCGATGCGTTATTTTCAGCAGCGATTAATACGAAGGGGGCGGAACTACAGTTGGCCCGACCAACCGAAAATAGTTCTCGCGCCAGATTCCCATGAGCTCGACCTCGGTCAACGAGGCATACCCAGCTTGAAATCGATATGGCAGAACGCTGATATGCCGTCGGAGGCCGCTCGACGGTACTTGATGAGTTGCTCCCTGGAAGTGAAGCTCGCTCCAAGAATAATGATTAGACGAAGAATTGGAGCACTTCCATTGAGTCAGCTTTCCGACGGGGAGCAGAGGCTTTTCTCGTTGTTCGTTGACATCGCCCGGCAGTTATCTATCAGGAACGAAGGATCTCCGCTTGGCGAGGGCGAAGGGATCGTGCTTATCGACGAAATAGATGTTCACCTTCACCCGAAGTGGCAGCGTAAGATTGTGCCGGCACTAGAAGATCTATTTTCCGGCTGCCAGTTCATCGCAACTACACATTCACCATTCGTAATTCAAGCGACCCAGCGCAATCAGGTGACATCTATTGACCCTGCATCTGCCGGAATATTCTTGCACGGTGGCGAGAGCATCGAAGATATTGCTGAAAATATTCAGGGAATCGATCAGCCTCAGCGCAGCGCCCGATCAGAGACACTAAGCAAAGCGGCCGAGAAGTACTTTTCGCTTCTTCAGATACACGCAGTCACACCGACACAAGTGAGAATGGAGGATCTACAGTTAGCCGAGCTGCGATACCGGGAAGCCAGCGAGCCATTTACGTCGGACCCAGCTGTCAGCGCCCTTCTTAAGGTGATGAAGCTCGAGAGGCAAGCGCCATGAGACCAGTGAGACGAGGCGCAGCACCGAAGGTATACGCGAGATACCAGGACGCTATCGGCGATCTAGAAGACTGTTTTGGGAGCTACTGTAGCTACTGCGAGCGCCGCTTCCCAGCGCTATTGGCTGTGGAGCATGTTTCACCAAAGTGTTTGGATGCAGCACGCGAAACAGACTGGACAAATTTCCTCCTTGGTTGCGTCAATTGCAACTCAACAAAGGGTAGCACCCCTACAAATGATTGCGACTTTTTGTGGCCGGACAAGGACAACACCTTAAAAGCCATTGAGTATAAAGCCGGAGGCATGGTAGTTCCATCGCCCGCGCTGAGTCCGCATGTCCATGCCAAGACCTCAGCCTTAATTGAACTGGTAGGACTTGACCGACACCCGGGCCAAACCCCTGACAAGCGCCCTAGCGATAGGGACAAGCGCTTCGAGCAGCGGGAGAGGGTGTGGCAGCTCGCCATACGCATGCAAGCAATGCTTGCGCGCAACGACAATAGTGACTTTCGCGAAACAATCGCTGAGTTGGCGGTGGGGCATGGATTCTTCAGTGTGTGGATCTCTGTATTTCTTGCCGACGCCGACATGTGCTCACGATTGTTTAATGCCCACGTCGGAACTGAAAGAGACTGCTTCGAAAGTGACTGGACACTCAGAAATAGGCCTGGCGGCCATATCTAGACCGCAGCAGGGGGGGGCTCCCAGAAACATGGCCATGTTTTGCAGGCACGCAGTACATTCTCGTCACGGCAGCCAATGCCAAGGCGCGGCCCGCAGGCTAGTATGGTCAGTGCGACATCTTGATTCCGTCCATAGGCGGGGGCTTGAGATGTCCACTACGGAGCAGCCATGGGCACTGGGCTGCTGCGTGACGCGGACTGAGTTTGGCGCGTTGCTGTCAACGAAGCGCCACGAGATCATCGCGACGACTTGGCCCGTAGACCCGTTTGGCGAGCAGTCCGATGCTACGACCGCGCGCATAAGGCTGCGGCGGGGTCGCCTGTGACGAGCGCTAGCGAGACACAACCGACCACCGCCGCGGCGAACGGGAGCACCCTAATTAAATTACAGTTGGGAGGCTCCCCTTGGGTACGCTCCCAGAGACGCCGCCATATCCGGCGAGCTTCTGATTTTCGCAATGGGATACCATGCCCCCAAACCTTGGGGGCGAAATGGACATTCGATCCGGCGTAGTTCTGGCTTTACTACTGCTTTCGGCACCTACCCATGCGCAACAACTACGCTCGGCTACCGGCCCGCAGCCTGTGCCTAGGTACACGCCACCAGCGCCGAAGGCGAGCAACCTTGGCGCTGAACCACTGAAATGCCAGCAACACGTTGATCCGCGCATCCGGCTCTATTGCGCCGAAATTGAACGATCCTTGATACAAGGCGAGGCGCGTCGCCAAGGCATACCGACCCCATCGAGCGAGATTGTGCGCATGCCGGCTTACGGAAGCGCTGAGGCAAAGCAGTTTGGCGCCGCCTGCATGGGGGGCACTGCGATGCGCCGCCTAAACAACGGCTGGGAGCAACTTCGAAACGCCAGGGGTGAATGGCTGAGGTGTAGAGCAGAGTAGGGCGTCGCTAGTTGTTACTCCGCCACTCACTCATCTCGGGATCACCCCAAATCTTCGGTGCCCTTTCCTCTTTAGCTACCCATTCGGCCCGATAGAACAGGCTAAGCGTGAGAAGCACCGTGGAATTGATGAAGCGAAATCTGTTGCTCGCAAACCTCGCATCGTCCATAGGGAGATCGGATTTGAGGCTCGTACAAAGACCCGCAACTTTGGGAGAGTTCAAGTCCAAGCCATGCCTCTTGTGGGCAAATTCATTCCGAATGCGACGTAGCAGGCCAATCTCCTGATGCTCATCGGGAGTTATTAGCCCGAGCGCGGCGCATGCCTCGATCCGAGCAGATAGCGTTCCGAGAGGTGCGTTAGGGTCGGTAAGCATCCGCGTAGAGGACTTGCCATCCACGAAGAAGGCTTGCAGCGTTTCCAGCAGTTTCTCGTCTAGGAGCGCCAGGCCCACCAGCGCGAGGCCACGATCAGTCTCCGCCTGAAGCTCTGTCAGAAAGCTCTGTAGGTCCGCTAAATCCTTCTCGCGCATACAGTGCCTGCTTAGATGGTCAGCGGGCATTGTACGGGGTGTAGGGGCAGCGCCCCTACGGCAAACGCCTCACATGCGCTGGTGGCGTTTCGGCCCCGGTATCGGCAGGACTGCCGCTAGTGGCTCGGCGTCAGGGCCAGCCATCGCCACCGCCGACCGCTGTTTGCGGGCGCCGTTCCTGCGCTTGGCAGGCGATGAGCGACAGCCACGCCAAGTCTTCAGGCAGCAGCTCGCGACCTTCGGGAGTGATCAGCCGATCACCGAGGAAAGAAAAGCCGGCCCAAGGGCCGGTCAAGTCGATACGGTGGTGTGGGTCGAACTCAATCTTGCCGCGATCTCATCCTTGGCCGGGGTCTCGGGGAGCAGGCAAGAGCCGAGCCAGAGGCCCAGCCATTGCCACGCGGAGCCAACCAATCGTACCAAGGCCGATACAGCATTTCGCATAATGTATACAGCGTGGCGGAATCAACGGCCGCCACCGCGCCGAGATGCACAGATTGCACAGCCGCGTGCGCCGAGCTGGGCAGGGCAAGCCCCACTGCAAGACAAACCGCCATAGCCGTCGCGGCCAGCTTCCGCCAGACCGCCTTCTCTTCTCGGCTGATAGCTCGCGCTTCACCGATGACGCCCAGCACGCGGGCAAGCGGCACTCCTGTCAGGCCAGCCAAAGTTGCGCAAACCACGGC
Organism: Stenotrophomonas sp. YJH_SMC_4; assembly: GCF_059371575.1. Lineage (NCBI taxonomy): Bacteria > Pseudomonadati > Pseudomonadota > Gammaproteobacteria > Lysobacterales > Lysobacteraceae > Stenotrophomonas > Stenotrophomonas sp. YJH_SMC_4. Next base: position 80,322 of record NZ_JCAFUR010000006.1, on the reverse strand, counting down.
ATCAGGGTGCGAAACACCCTTTCGATAGTTGCTAATCGCAGACGGTCGCACGCCGAGGCGCGGCGCTAAGTCCTTGTCGTAGCTGACGCCACACGCCTCTTTCGCCTGGTCGAGCAGGGAATTGACGTCCATTTGATCCAAGGCCCTTGATTTTCGGAGTTCAAGGGTATTGAATCACGTCCGCGATCCAAGGGCCTTGGATTGCACCCGTCACCGGCACCCCAAGGCCGTGGGCGGGTCCTCTTGGGGGCTTGGGGCAGGGGATAGGGATGATCGATCCGCTCATTGCCTTCGCGCTGCTGGCGGCCATCGCGGCTGCCTCCATCGGCTGCGCAAAGCTCGTTTCATGGCTGCTCGACCGGCGTGACTACACCGCCTCGCAGCAGTCCCGCGAAGCCCAGGTCATCGCGCTCGCAAAAGCTGAGATTGCTGCCACCAAGCGCGGTGATCTTCTGGCCGCCGCTCGCTACGCGGAAGAGTAGGAGCGCGCCGCATGAGTAGGTATCCCTCATTCGCCGAGCTGGCAGAGTTCGATATGGGCCTCGCGGCAGTCGTTGTGTTCGTGTCGCTCGTCGTGGCCGGAGCCATCGTCTCCATCGTGATCGAGCAGGCATGGCTGGCGCTTCGTCGCCTCTGGACGTTGCGGAAGGATCGCTCCAATGATCGCTGAGATTGCTGAGTTCCTCCGCGATCCGTTCGCTGTGGCGATTGCTGGTGGCGTGCTGGTGACGGTCGTGTACTGGACGGTTGTGCTCGCGCTGCGCGGGAAGGGGCCGAGCAATGGTCGGTGATCGCGCGGTGCTGGCCGGATCGGGACTCCCCTCGTCTAACAGGGGAGTCAGTGAATTCAGGAACGCCGATGGAACCCTGACGGTCGGCATTGACTGGTTTTCCGCTTCCATCGATCTGCGCGCAGCGCTGGACGAGCTCGCGTTCCGTGATGGCGACAGCTTCGAAGAGGTCCGCCAGTGGATCGAGTTCTGCCCGGACAACGCCCGTATCGCGGCCTTGCAGGTGTTCTGCTGGTTCTTCGCTGGGCTGGGCCTTGAACTCGATGAAGCCGTGGGCGGCGGTCGCTTCTACACGTGGCGAATCAAGATCATCGACGCGGCCAAGAAGTTCGTCGGCATGATCGAACTGGGTGGCGAAGATTGCCGCCGTGCCGATGGCACATATACCGCTCGAATCGAGCTAACCGGTGATGGATGCAAGGCGGTAGGCGCAGCGCGCTGCGGCCATGCGCAGCGGTGGCTGGAGCTTCGAGCGAAGCTCGAAAGCTGCGCCGGAAGGATCACCCGTGTCGATGTGTGCGCCGATGACCTGGTGGGCGACTACCCATTGCGTATGGCGCAGAAGTGGTACGCCAATGGCGACTTCGACAACCGTGGTCAGCGCCCCAAGGCGCAGCTGGTGGACGACTACGACAGCGGTGACGGCAAGACCTTCTACGTCGGCGGCAAGAAGTCGGAAAAGCAGCTGCGCGTCTATGAAAAGGGCAGGGAGCAGGGCGACAAGAGTTCGCCGTGGGTGCGCTACGAGGCGCAATTCCGCAACTCCAACCGCAAGGAATTGCCGCTCGACATTCTGCGTGATCCGGCGTCCTACCTGCTGGGTGCCTATCCGGTCCTGTCCTTTCTGCGCTGCGTTGCCACGCGCATCGAAATCACGAAAGCCGCTGTTGAAGCGACGTGGAAGAGCGTCCGCCGCCACATCCGTCGCCAGTACGGTGCGGCCCTCAATTTCATCGCCAAGAACTGCCCTGACGATCAGGCGTTGCGGGCGGTAATCGAATCCTGCACTTCGCCATCGCTGCCGAAGTGGGTCACAGGTGACACAGCAGCGCACTGGCCCGAAATCGCGGCCGTACAGCCAACCCAAAAGGGGTAACAGCATATGAGCATCAAGGTCATCGTCCTCAAGAACGAAATTGACGAACGCGGCGGCAGCTTCAAGAACGACGCTGGCGAGAACGTGGAATACACCACCCGCAAGCAGAAGGCCAAGCTGGAAACCGGTGGTTTTGCCTACCCGTTCGACGTGCGCCTGGACAAGGGCCAGCCGGGCTACCCCGAGGGCGAGTACGAGCTCGATGTTGAATCCATGTTGCAGGTCAACAAGGGCGTCGCCTCGCTGAGCAAGTTCACCGTCCTGCGCATGGTGCCCAAGGCTGCACCGCGCGCAACCGCGCAGGCCTAAGTCATGGCCGTGTGCGTGTCTCTGACGGCTGAGGGGACGCTCGTACCCACCGGGGAGCCTGCATCGCAGTGTGGTGGGTATGTGCTTGTGTCAGCAGCAGAGCACGCACAGGCCTCAATTCTCATCGATCTATTCCAGTGGCCCGAACCTGAGGTGGCCACTGGCTGGTTCTCGGGGGTGTTCACGCTAGTTCTTGCACTGAACGTGCTCGGCTACATCGTGGGCGCCGTCGTGAAGTCGGTCAGTACAGAGCGGGATTGACCACCCCATTCAACGCGCACAACGCGCATAACCAAGGAGCAGTGCAATGGACTTCGGCGACATTCTGACCGGCCTCGCAGCCGCCAGCGCAGTCAGCGCAATCATCAGCGCAGGCGCCATCAAGGCGTCCCCGGGCTTCGCCCGCTGGGCGACCAACAAGGTCGCGACTTTCTTCCGCTGATCGCGGTCGAATCGTGACGGGGAGGGGCTGGGAAACCGGCCCCGATTCCTATGCAGACACAGCCCGATGACCTCAACACCGATGAATGCCAGGACGACTGGTGCCCTGAGTGTGGCGGTGATGACGTGATCGTGTTGGACGACGGCAACCTGTGGTGTACGGAGTGCCGCGCCGTCATCGACTACTAGGGGGTGGGTGATGGACTTCAGTGGGGTATTTCTCGGGCTGTCTGTCGCTCAGGCCGTCGCTGCAATCGTGGCTGCAGGGACGCTCATGGCGCTGCCGTGGTTTGGCCGGTGGTGTGTCGACAAGATCGCGGGCTTCTTTGAGGACCGCGAGGATCAGGACGCCGACGAGCATGCCGACGATGAGGCGGGCGAGGTGGAGGAGGTCGTGTGTGGTGACACCGGCCACGACTATGACGGCGGCGAATGCGTCTACTGCGGCGCTCCAGAGAGGGAGGATTGACGATGCTTGTGTGCATGGTGTTCGCGTTCATTGGCGGACTAGCGGGCCACGCAGTTGCCCTGGCATTCAATGAGGCAAGCCAGTGATTCGACATGCCATCGTGACAACCGCGGCGATTGCACTGGCCGTTCTTGGCCTGAGCCTTTCCGCACCAGCACAGGCCGCCGGGTGTCCGGCGAGGGCGGGCATCTCCTATGCCGAGTGCGACGATCAAGGCGAGGCTTACGCAGCGGCTTGGGCGGCTGCGACTGAGCAGGCTGGCATTTCCAATGCCGGTGGTGGGTCCACATGGGTCCCAATGGTTGAGCAGGAAGACAACGCATACGTTGGCTTCGTACGGCCCTCGTATGCGTCCAGCGGTCGGTATGCGTCCAGCAAGCGCGGTTACAAGACCAAGTGCAGTGCGCGACCTGAGGAGACTGGGTGGAAAGGAGATAAGTCAGGCTTCGGTGCCGTCTGTCACAACGGATGCAAGTACACCGATAGCCTCTACGCAGGATCACCCACAGGACACCTCTATGCGCCTTCTGGCGACACGTGCAAAACCGATGAGCTGGCCCCGCCCGAGTCGGGAGACCCCGGCGAGGGTGGCGGCGACGGCGGCGGAACCGGCCCCGGTGACGGCGGTGGCGATGGCGGTGGTGACGGCGGCGGGGATGGCGGTGGCGGTACCGGCCCAGGTGGTGGCGATGGCGGTGGCGGAACTGGCCCGGGCGATGGCGACGGCGACTGTAAAGACCCTGCAGGCTGCGAAGGACCGGGCCCCGGTCCCGGCCCGGGCCCCGGACCCGGTGATGGTGGCGAAGGAGGCGAGGGCGGCGGGGCGGGGCCGACGACAGGGCGCCTCTACAAAAAATCCGGCAAGACGGTGCAGAAGGTGTTGGCCGAGTTCAAGACCGCCATTGAGGGCGCGCCGATCCTGTCCAAGGTCAAGGGGTTCTTCGGTAATTGCACCGGCGCAGGCGGCTCCTGTCCCACCGCAACATGGGACGGCGGTCAGTACGTCGGCAAGTTCGATCTGAGCAGCTTGTGCAGCGGGCCATTGCTGCAGCTTTTCCAGTACGCCGGATTTGTCTTCCTTGCGGGCATGGGCGTTGTTGCGCTGAGGTGGGCACTGCTATGAATCGGAAACATCTGATCGTGTTGGCTGCAGCGCTTCTTGTGTTGGCGCTGTCGGCATCATGGGCGTATGCCGAAGGCGTGAGCCCGATTGCTGCGATCACCGCATGGGCCAAAGAGCAGATCACGTCGCTGTGGGCGGACTTCTCCGACTTCATGACGGACCTGCAAACGGACTTCATCGAGCTTGTGCTGTCGTTCGTAAAGGCGATTGTGTACCTGATCCCGGCGCCGGACTTCCTTACGCAAATAAGCTTCTGCGCGATGCTCAATGCGGCCGGTCCATGGACCGCGTTCATCGTCGGGCAGCTACGTGTCGGAGAGGCAATTGCGCTGCTTACCGCCGCCCTTATTTTCCGCCTTGTGCGGGTGTTCCTGACCGTATTCCAGTGGACGTAACGAAATGATCTTCGGCCATGAAGGGTTGCCGCGCAGCGGCAAGAGCTATGAGGCAGTGCTACACCACATCCTGCCCGCGTTGCGCGCTAAGCGGCACGTGTACGTGCGCCTTAACGGCGTAGGTGAGAGCCTGGACAAGATTGCGGCCCACCTTGGGATGCCCGAGGAAGAAGTGCGCGATCTTGTCCACGTGATGGGCGACAAGGAGGTGGTTGACTGGTGTGTATGCGACACGGACAACGACGGCGCTATCTCGTTCCCGCACATCGAGAAGCATGCTCTAGTCGTGATCGATGAGGCGCATGAGTACTGGCCCACGAACCGGGCCAATTTGCCGGAACGTACGGCCAACTTCTTCGCCAAGCACGGCCACATCAGCCTTGACATGGTGATCATTTCGCAGGACTGCAAAGACCTGCACCGGCTGATCATTCGCCGCATGGCGAAGAAGAACACGTATACCAAGCTCGATGCGCTGGGCTCCGATCAGCGCTATTCTGTGAGGTTCTACGCCGCCACCGGCACCGGCAAGTACGAGACGGTAGGTACCGAAGTTCGCAAGTACGATCCGGCCATATGGGAGCTTTACCACGGCGTGCAGCCGGGCATTGAGTCAAACGAGGTCTACAAGGGCAACACCCGCACCTTGTGGAAGACACTGCGGGGGCCCTCAATCGTGATGGGGCTTGCACTCGTTATCGGCGTTGTCATGTTCCTGCGATTCTTCTTCGCTGGTGGCTCAACCGGCGAGGAAAGCAAGCTGAAAGAGGTTGTGAAGTCGCAGAAAGCTGCGATTCCGGCAATCGCGCAAGCGCCCGGCGCACAGCCGGCCACCGTGGTTACGAAGGTAGTGGACGCCCCGCAGTCCAAGGAGAAAATGCCCGCAGGCGTGCAGTACATCCTTGACATGGCGGCCAATGCCAGGGCGCGGCACGCTGGCTGGTACGGTCAGCGCGATATCGTGGAGTTCCGCGCATCAGGGGGAGGGCAGGTGCTCGATAGGTTCACTACGGAGCAGCTTTGGGCGCTGGGCTGGTCCGTGAAACGGACTGAGTTTGGCGTGCTGCTGTCAGCGAAAGGCCATGAGATCATCGCGACCACTTGGCCCGTTGATCCGTTCGGCGAACAGTCCGATTCAACTACCGAGCGCATAAGGGCTGCGGCGGGGTCGCCTGTGACGAGCGTGAGCGAGACACAGCCGACCACCGCCGCGGCGAACGGAAGCACCCTAATTTCAGTTGGGAAACGCCCGCTGGGCACGTTCCCTGAAACGCCGCCCTATCCGGCCTCGTTTTAACGTGACGCGTCACGCGCTCCAAGGGGTGCTATAAGAGGACCGCGCAGCTATCATCTTCACACGATCAGGGGCGCATGGAGCATGGCAATGGCAGTAGATCCCGAAATTGGCTTTACAGCGGACGTTATCCGTGACCCGGGGAGGTTCGTTGGGAGGACATCTCTAATTCGGCAGACGATCACCGCGGTGAACTCTGCAACTGGCCTCATTGCTGTTTTTGGGAAGCGAGGCGTAGGCAAATCCTCGCTTCTACGGCAGCTTCAACAGATGGCGCTCGGGGATTACACCCTGGCTCGTCGCGCCGGCCTCGCGCACGAAATACCCAGTCGCCCGCGAACCTACCTCACCGTCTACTACACCTGCGACTCAATGATTGCGGACGGGAAAGGCCTCCTGTCGCGCCTCATCAATGATCAGGACGCAGAGGATGGCCTGCTGAGGCTCGTTCCCAACGATGGCAAAGAGATCGTTGAGTTCACTCGGACCAAGGAGGTATCCGGAGGTGCCGATCTTAAGGTGATCAACTGGGGCGCGAAGGGTGTCGAGGCATCGAAGTATGCTCGCGTCGTAGAAGGCGACGTAGTCCAGACCTTCCGGAACTTTGTTGGGGCGATCGTTGAAAATCAGGTCAAACGCCGCATGAAGCGCGACGGCCTCCTGATCATCCTTGACGAGTTTGACGTTATTGCAAACAAAACCGGCATCGGGTCGTTGATCAAGTCGCTGACCACGCCCGAGGTGAAGTTTGCCGTGTGCGGAGTCGGCGGTGATTTGATCGACTTGATCGTGGACCATGCCTCGGTCGAGCGATTGATCGAACAAGGTGAACTTCCTGTCAAGCCGATGCCGGAAGCGGAATCTGAAGAAATCATCTTTCGAGCCAGCGAGTTGTTTGGCGATTCTGTGCGATTTGCACCTGGAATCTCTGGAAAGATCGCAAAGCTTGGTGGAGGCTTCCCTTACTTCGTCCAGCTGATCGGCAAGCAATGCGTCATAGAAATGAACGCTCGGGCTACAAGCTTGATTGATGATGATGTGTTCGATGAGGTTGTGACCGGGATCAAATCGGGCAAAGGTTTCCCGACGCTGGAGCGTGCCTATCAGATGGCAATAGGAAACTCAGAAACCCGTCAGCTGCTGCTTCATCTTCTGGCGGAGCAGGATTCAGAGCAGTCAAGCTTCAACGACGAAATCGGGCGAATTGTTCTTAAAGCCTCCCGCGAGACTGCTGAGGAAATGGGTATCCAGTACATGGATCAGCTTATGCCTCGACTTCTTGATGCGAAGTACGGCCCCGTCATGCAGCGGGTCGATCACGGAGTGTACGAATTTGTCAACCCGGTACTCCGACAGTACGTTCGGCTGCGGGATTTGCCAATGGCATCGTCACAGCAAGGCTAGGGCAGGGATGAAGAGCGTAGGCTTACTATCAATAGCACTCCTCTTCCTTTCGACCCCTTGCCACTCGCAAGGCCTGCGCTCAGCAGCGGGACCATCTACGCCAACCAAGCAAGTTCCGCCTGTTCGGTTGGCACACAATCCCGGCAGTGAACCGCTAAATTGCCGGCAGCACTCCGATGCTCGCATTCGCGTGTATTGCTCTGATATTGAGCGCTGGTACATCCGCAATGAAGCTCGCCGACAAGGCCTCCCAACGCCATCGGACGAGATAGTTCGAATGCCTGCCTATGGCACGCCAGAGGCAAAGCAGTTGGGCGCCGCGTGCATGGGAGGTACCGCAATGCGCAGGCTAGACAACGGTTGGGAACAACTTCGAAACACCAAGGGTGAATGGCTACGCTGCCGGGACCATTGATCCGGGGTGTAGGGGCTGCGCCCCTACGGGAGCGCCTCATCCGCGCTGGCGCGGCCTCGGCCCACGGCGCATGTAGACCACATTGGAGGTTTCGGCGCCGGAATCGGGGTCACCCATGCCCAACTGCCGTTCTCGACGAATTCTAAGGACGTCACCAAGGTAGATCACGCTGGATTTCGCTGTAGCGGACGACTTGGGGGCCGGCAATGAACGGCGTGACGTATCTGACCGCGCCGCCGCCATCATCAGCCGCCATTCGCGCGCAATGTTGCAAGTCAGGGACCACCAAGTCATATCGCATGGTTCAAGCTGGTGGCCTTCAGGGGTAAACATATGCCCAGCCTGGAATCCGAAACCGGCCCAAGGGCCGGTCAGGTCAATTCGGTCGTGCGGATCGATCTCGATCATGCTGCAAGCTCATCCTTGTTGGGGGAGCCAGCAGGGAGGCAAGAGCCGAGCCATAGCCGGAGCCATTGCCAGGCCGAGCCGACAAAGCACGCCCAGCGAACGGCCCTGCGTCGGATACGTCGCATTTCGCATAATGTATATTATGTTCGTTGCGTCTGGGCCAGACTGGCACGGAGCTTGCCTCGACCCTTGGCCCTGCTGTGGCATGGAGCCTGATTGTGCGTGATCGCAACCTAACCGGCCCTTGGGCCGGTTTTTCGTTTAAGGCTGGCCGACTGGTCACACCCGAAGGCCGTGAGCTGGAACCACAGGATCTGGCTTGGCTTTCCCTGCTGGCGGCACAGGCGCAGGAATGGCGTCGGATGATGGAGATTGCCCGAGGCGGTCAGAAACGGCCGTTTGGGCGTGCGGGCATCGTTGACCTGGCTGAGGTTGCTCATCGGCGCGCAAAGCGGTCTTCCGGGGTGGCCGCTGGTCCCGACGCCGACCCGGTTGCAGGTGTCCTGCCGGTGCCGGGGCCGAGGCCTCGCCAGCGCGTGTGAGGCGCTTCCGTAGGGGCGCTGCCCCTACACCCCGTAGAATGGCCTCCGGATTGCTTGGGGGTGCCATAGATGGCGAATTCAACGGGTTTGGTCTGGAAAGTCGCACTTGGGGTGTTCGTCGGCGGTAGCGCGCTACTGCTTGCGACATGTGGTGTCCTGGGCTTAGCGGGACACGCTGTCATGAAGGAACAGGAGCGAGCCGGAGAGGCGCTCGCTCGCCAGATGACTCAGACCGTGCCAATCAGTGAGGTCCGCGAGAGGCGCGAAGCCGCAGAACGAGAGAAGCAGCGGAAAGCCCTGCCTCCGGGGCATCGCTGCATCAATGGACAGACCTTTCGCCGAATCGAGAATGGCTGGGCGCAGGTGTCATCCACATGCGCCCCGTGATGCGTCACGTTAATCAGAAGGTGGCCGGATAAGGCGGCGTCTCCGGGAACGTCCCCATGGGGCGTTTCCCGACCTCAACAAGTGCATGTGGTGACTTCTCAGGCGCGCCAGATGGCGTGGACTGAGCGATGCCGCGAGCTGGGTGATCCTGACTCGACTCCGATTCCTGGCGTGGTGCGCGATAGGGATTGTAGGCCGGGCCATCGCGCGCGATCGCCACGCACACAGGTATCGATATCTTCGCCTTGGTGCCCTGCTCCGTTACGCACGTACAGGTGGTGTCCTGCTCAGTGGTGCCGGAGGCCATGCAATACAGCTCCGGCTGCGATTGCACAGTTCGATCATCAAAGGCGGGGGCAGACCACGGCTGGAACTCCACACGTGGTTTGTGTTTTTGCACGTATTCTTCGCGGGTGAGGGGCCGTGCCGCCGGCATGCCCGCGCCCAAGGGCGCCAGGGCACCTGCCGCCGGCAAAGCTTCGGCCCCCTGCTCTTCCTTCTTCGCAGCTTGTGCGTTGGAGGGTTTGATCAGGAACAGCCATCCCAGCCACAGGATGCCTATCAAGGCGACCGCTACTGACAGGCCCTGCCAGACTCGCTTCGGCACCTTGAACTTGTGACTGGCCGTGTGCAGCGTTGCGCTGCGATACCTGTCATAGAGGTTCTTCGGGTAGACCCAGATTTCTTCTTCGGCCTTCTCGCGTATCCGCTCGTCGTAGGGATCAGCCTGCACGCGGGTCCACGTCAGAACACCAGCCCGCTGCATGCCAAACGCACGATTCATGTGGGTATGCGAGCCGATCAGACTGCGCACCTGGTGGTGGATCTTGCTGGGCCACTGGGTGACGAACACCAGATCGAAACCGCGATGCCGGTGCGTGGACATCGAGCGAATGCGTGGATCTTCCGATTCACCCGGCTTGCCGGTGGACGGGAACAGCCTGCCATAGCGCTCCAGCCCCTGAGTGTTGCCATCCGAATGCGCTTCGTCGTACAGCACGAAGGAGCCATCGGGAAGCTGGGTCCAGTCGTTGTGGTCAGGCAGCTTTTCGATCCATGGGAAGGCGTCCGGATTCTCCTCGGTGGTTGCACCTGCGACGTTGGTGAAGAAGCGTCGCGGCTGCGCCTTGCCTTCTTTGACGGCCTGCTGGTTCTGCTCGTAGAACTCCTGCGCCATGCTCATGGCGCGCAGGGTCTTGCCGTTGCCGGGCTGGCCGGAAATGAGATACATCATTTGGATGCGGCCTTCTGAACTGCGACTTTGCCAGCGTCAATCACAACCTTGGTGACCATGGCAGAGCCAACGATGGTGATGGCCTCCCCTGCTCCTGCGAGCAGCAGCACATTGGCGAGGTCACCGGAAATGCCGCCCCAGTAGGAGACGACAAGATTCAATGCTGATTTGACCAGCGGAAGCAACGCAGCGCCGGTCGCAAGCCCGAGGCCTGCGCCGGTCAAGACACGTGCGAGAGAGTTGCCCAGGAGTTGGACAAGGAAAGCGGCAAGCCAAGGCATTATCTTCTGAGCCCCAGAACGATGTAGGCAGCAACGATGGCCGCGAATGCGATCACCATGCCGCGGATGTACCGAGAGAAATCACACAGCGGCTTGAACTCAAAGACCATGGCTGCGCTGTAGCCGCCGAGAGAGACGTTGATGGTCCGAGGCGACGGGCAAGACCCACCCCCTAGACCGCTGGACCACTGCCCTTGGTAGCTGCCGGGAATGGGTGGATCCATGTAGGGCATCGGCACATCGCCCGGATACTGCGGATCGCCCGGGAGGCTGGGATTCTCTCCACCATCGCCATCGCCATCGCCATCGCCGTCCCCGTCTCCATCTCCATCTCCACTACCACCGCCGTCGCCACCGCCGTCACCACCCCCGGAGCCGCCGTCCCCTCCCCCATCGCCACCGCCATCACTGCCGCCGCCGTCGCCACCACCGTCGCCACCGCCTGTTTCACTACCGCCACCGCCGCCATCGTCGCCGCCACCATCACCTGCAGGCGTGGGCTCTGGCGCGTCGGAGGTGGAGCAGATGTTGCCGGTAGGCGAGTAGCTGAAGCCCGCCGCGCCAGCTGGGTCGAGCGCACTGGAATACATGCAACCTTCGTGGCAAACATTGACGGACGCGGCCGTACTGCCGCCCTCCCATCCGAACTCTTCAGCACGCTTCTCGCACTTCCTGTTGCAGTCGTAAGGGAAGAATGCGATGTAATCGCCGTTTGTGGCCTTTAAGCCGACCGCGCACGACCCGTCATAAATCTTGCCGATGTCAATGCACTGTTTGGCCGAGTTGCCCGCATTAAACAGAACACTGTTCTGGCAGTTCTGCGCGGCCTGGCCTGCATCATCAGTGTTAAGTGCCTGAGCTGGCGCAGAAATGATTGCCGCGAGCAGGATGGCAAGGAATACGCGCAGCATCTAGTCACCGAAGGCGATGTAGAGCGCCGCACTGCCGACGCAGAGAACGAATAGACCGAGCATCACCAATCCCCCCATAGAAAGGGGCCGGATTGCCCGGCCCCGGTGCTACTGCGATCAACCGAAGATCGCAGCCTTGAACCACTTGTAGCCAACCGCGATTGCGGCCGGCGCCAGCTTGGCGGTGCCGATGGCGGCAACACCCGCTGCCAGACCGGCCAGAACGGTGAGTGCAGCGCTGTAATCCAGATCCATGATGATCCCCTTGCGTAGTTGAGTTAGTTGCGAACGGACCTGCCTAACTGCTTGTATGCCCAGGACACGGCGAAGCACACCGCAACCATGGACAACAACCCCGACACCTCGGCAGTGGTAAGTGCGGGAATATCGGTGCGCGGCACGAATCCAGCCTGCTCACAGGTGCCGGTCTGCTCGTTGAATTGCAGGCACTCGTAGACGTACCGCGCCATGACTTAGGCCTGCGCCGCCGGGCGCGGTGCAGCCTTCTGCAGCGGGCGCAGCACGGTGAACTTGCTCAGGGTTGCAACGCCCTTGTTGACCTGCAGCATGGCCGGAACGTCCAGCTCGTATTCGCCTGCCTGATAGCCCGGCTGCCCCTTGTCCAGGCGCACGTCGAACGGATAGGCGAAGCCGTCCGCCTCCAGCTTGCCGCGCTGCTTGCGGGTGGTGAACTCAACGTTCTCGTTGCGGTCGTTGGTGAAGCTGCCGCCACGCTCGTTGATCTGCGAATCCAGTACGGTGACCTTGATCATTTCGTTACCCCTTGGAGGTTTGTTGTACGGCCGCGATTTCGGGCCAGTGCGCTGCTGTATCGCCTGTTACCCACTTCGGCAGCGATGGCGAAGTGCAGGATTCGATGACCGCCCGCAGTGACTGATCGTCCGGGCAGTTCTTGGAAATGAAGTTCAGTGCCGCGCCGTACTGGCGGCGGATGTGGCGACGAACGCTCTTCCACGTCGCCTCAACGGCGGCTTTTGTGATCTCGATGCGCGTAGCCACGCAGCGCAGAAAGCACAGGACCGGATAGGCGCCGAGCAGGTACGAAGCCGGGTCGCGCAGAACGTCGAGCGGCAGTTCCTTGCGGTTGGATGCACGGAACTGGGCCTCATAGCGAACCCACGGCGACGCCTTATCGCCCTGCTCCCTGCCCTTCTCGTAGACGCGCAGCTGCTTTTCCGACTTCTTGCCACCCACGTAGAGGGTCTTGCCATCGCCGCTGTCGTAGTCGTCAACCAACTGCGCCTTGGGGCGCTGACCGCGGTTGTCGAACTCGCCCTGGGCATACCACTTCTGTGCGAGGCGTAAGGGGTAGTTGCCGGCAAGATCATCTGCGCATACGTCGACGCGGGTGATTCTGCCGCCGCAGCTTTCGAGCTTCGCTCGAAGCTCCAGCCACCGCTGCGCATGGCCGCAGCGCGCTGCTGCTACTGCCCTACACCCATCGCCGGTCAACTCAATTCGGGCGGTATAGGTGCCATCAGCACGGCGGCAGTTCTCGCCGCCAAGCTCGATCATGCCGACGAACTTCTTTTCGGCGTTGAGGATCTTGATGCGCCACAGGTAGAAGCGCCCTCCCCCGGCTACTTCGTCCAGTTCCAGTCCCAGCCCTGCGAAGAACCAGCAGAAGATCTGCAGGGCGACAATGCGGGCATTGTCGGGGCTGAAATCGACCCACTGCCGGATCTCTTCGTATGAGTCGCCCTCACGGAATGCCAGCTCGTTCAACACCGCGAGCATGTCTACAGAAGCGGAGAACCAGTCAATGCCAACCGTCAGGGTTCCCTCGGGGTTCCTGAATTCACTGACTCCCCTGTTAGACGAGGGGAGTCCCGACCCGGCCAGCGCCGCGCGATCACCGACCATCGGAGCGATCCTTCCGGAGATTCCACAGGCGACGAAGCGCCAGCCATGCCTGTTCGATGACGATGGAGACGACAGCCGCGCCGAGAACGAGCGCGACCAACACAACGCACGCAGTGAGGCCCATATCGAGCTCGGCCAGCTCGGCGAAGGAGGGATACCTACTCATGCGGCGCGCTCCTGCTCTTCTGCGTAGCGAGCGGCGGCCAGAAGATCACCGCGCTTGGTGGCGGCAATCTCAGCCTTTGCAAGCGCGATGACCTGGGCTTCGCGGGACTGCTGCGAGGCGGTGTAATCACGCCGATCCAGCAGCCACGAAACGAGCTTTGCGCAGCCGATGGATACGGCCACGATGGCCCCCAGCAGCACGAAGGTAATGAGCGGATCGATCATCCCTGTTCCCCTGCCCCAAGCCCCAAGGCAACCCGCCAGCGGCCTTGGGGTGCCGGTGGCGGGGTGTTTAGCCACGCCAAACACGGGGGCATGTATAGTCCCGCTATACACCCCTGTCAAGGATTGCTAACCATGGATACCGCCAACGATCTGCTTGACAAAGTGAAGGCCGCTTGCAACTTCCCGTCCGACAACGTTTTGGCGCAGAAGATCGGGCTTACGCGAGCGATGGTCAGTTCGTGGCGACATGGGCGCCATCCGATCCCCGATGAGCGAATTGCGCAGATGTGTGCCTTGGCAAAGCTCGATGGACCCACGTGGATTGCCATGCTCCACGCCGAACGTGCGCAGACTGCGACCGAACGTGCTTTGTGGCGTCTCATGCTGGACAGGCTGAGCGCGGCGGCTGCGGTCGTCGCGCTGGTAGCGCTGTCGTTGCCGAGCCTCGGAAACGCAAAAACCGCCCAAAATAAGGCGGTTAGCGAGGGTCTACTGACCCATTCTGTATATTATGTTCAAAGCATCCCCGGGGACGCTGGCGTACCGTTCGCCTCAATCCCCTCGCGGCCTGGCAGCTACGGCTTCCTCCATCGTCCGATCAGGGTCTTATGCATGCCCCAGGCGATCCAGCCGCAGACCAAGCCGCCCCCCCGCGACAATGATCTCTTCCTCTTCAAAGGCGGCTCCATTCAGTCCTTGATAGGTCACGAAAGCCAACGCTCTCAATGACAGCAAGGCAAACAAAGCTGTAGGCGCCCAAAGCAGGACCTTCATCGTTCTCCCGCCTCCAATTGCATCGGCCGGTCACTTGCCCTGACAGGAACGTGATTTCCGCCCGGCGTGACGCGTCACGTTAATGGTCTATGGCAGTCCGCTGCCGCAGGCCCTCTATCTCAACCTGGCGCCCCTTTCTGCACTAGCTCGAAAGCAGCCCCTTCGCCAGAAGCGTGATTCGGGTCGCCGCATTGAGGTCGTACGCACCCAGATCCTTCGGTTCCACCCAGGCATGGGCATCAAACTCTTCGTTGATCGTAACGTCACGGTTCAGTGCTTCGCAGTCGAAGATCAGGTAGATCATGTGGATCTGCTCGCTGGAACCGTCCGGATAGAGCTTGGTGCGGATGTCGTCGCGGAAGGTCCATGGTTGAACGGCATCGATCTGCAGCGCGTGCCCCAGCTCTTCGCGGATCTCCCGGCGCAGGCCTTCCTCGATGCGTTCGGCGGGCTCCAGCCCGCCGCCGGACAGTCCCCATTGGCCTGGGAATGCACCACGGTCCAACGGCATGCGGCACAGCAGATAGGCGCCCTGGTTCTGGATCAGCGGGCATACGATGACGCGTTGTCTCACAGGGTCTTCCTTGGATGTTGGGCAGATGACGGAAGGATTGTATGAAACCCCGCGGCATCCCGATGGGTTGCAATTGATTTAGCGTGGCAGGTCACAACGAATCTGCGCGACGCGCCGGCTTCACACCCTGCCGCCGGTCACTTCGCAATAGTGCGGGGGTCCTCGTTGTTCGAGTGGTTCATGTCCCCTCCTCCTGCGCCCGTACATCACCTGCCCTGGCGACGGCGCATTGCCATCTACATCCTGCTGGGCTTGTATGTTGCCTACCTCCTGGCCGGCAACATCTTCCTCAACACCCCGCTGTTCGACCAGGTCACCAACCGCAAGCCGCACAAGTTCGTGATGACTACCGGCCCAGCCGTCACCTTGCTGCCCGGCCACGTGATCGCCTGGAACGTGCACATGCGCGGCCACGTCAACCACACCGTCTACGTGCTGCATGCCGACCGGGCAAGCGCCAGGCTGGCAGTCCTGCCGCTGTTCCAGCGCGAAGTTCGGGTTCCGCGCCTGCAGGCCACGGGCGTATCGGCCGAGATCAGCCGTGTTGAAGAGGCCATCCCGCCGCCCCCGCGCAGCGACCAGGGCTGGACGCTGCGTTTCGATGCCATCCACAGCGACAGCATCCGCAGCGCCCGTTTCGGCAAGCTGCTGATCATCGGCAAGGGTCAGGGCACGGTCGGCTTCGTCAAGCAGCTACGCGGCGGTCCTTCGGAACTGCTGGATTCAACCGTCACGTTCAAGGGGGCGGACACCAGCTTCGATGGCGTGCAGCTGCTGGGTGACATGAACCTGGCTGCACGCTTCAGCTACCCGCGCCATTACCGGGACCAGGCACCTGGGCTCGCCAAACTGAAGATACTGCATGCCCAGCTGGATGTTGATGCACGCAGCCAGGGCCTGCGCATGGATACGGATGCCACCACCCCGAAGATCTCCAGCGCACCGGTGCCGGGCCACCTGCAGCTCTCGGCACACCTGATCGCCGGCCAGCTGCAGCCCGGCGACCACGCTCTATGGCAGGTGCCGCTCTATCTTGGGGACGGCGCTCCCGATCGCGGCGTGCTGGCCCTTCAGCTCAATGTGGCCAATGACCTGCGCCTGCAGGCACGCCTGCCAGCCCGACCCGGCTCGGGCAGCGAAGTGGATGCGGACCTGCACGTCACCGGTCGTGACATTCCCTTCCAGGATCCGGCGCAGTTGCTGGAGCGAAGTTCCGGCACGGTGCGCGGCGAATGGACGTTCACCTCGCTCAACTGGATCCCTGCCCTGTTCGTCCGCAAGCCGTGGCTGCAACTGGACGGTGGCGGCACGCTGAAGGCCGACCTGCGGCTGCGCAATGGCGAGCTGAGCGAAGGCAGCACGGTGGACATTCCCTCTGCCGAAGCAGTCGCCGAGGTCGCCGGCGTCCGGCTTGCCGGTACCGCCAGCGCGCATGGGGAACTGAAGGCGGGCTCTCCCAACCAGGCCCTGCTTGCCGTCCGCCTCCCCCGCTTCACCGCGCGTCCCACCGATGCCAAGGACGTTCGGCTGTTCGATGGTCGTGATCTGGCGCTGGATCTGACCGGCGACGGTCGCCTGCAGGAGCTGCGCAAGGGCGTGCGCGCGCACCTGAGCTTCAGCGAAGCCACCATTCCAGATCTGTCGGCCTACAACCGTTATCTCGGTTCAAAACAGGTGCGCCTGCTGCGCGGCACCGGCTCACTCAGCGGTGATGCCACCCTCGATACCGATGGCCGCGTTGGCCATGGCACGGCCCGGCTGTTGGGGCGCAACGCCAGTGCCAAGGTGGCGGGGCTGGACATGGGCGGCGACGTCGACGTGAACGCTACGCTGCGCCGTGGCGACTTCAACCAGCGCCACTTTGATCTGTCCGGCACCACGGTCGAGCTACGCAACGTGCAGGTGGCGGGTACGGAGCGCGCAACCGCCTGGAAAGGCCGCGCGGCCTTCAAACGTGGCCGTATCGATGCGCAGTCGCCATTCCAGGTGGATGCCACCACGGATCTGGATCTCAGCGATGCCCGTCCGTTGCTCGCGCTGTTCGCAGAGCGCACCGACTACCCACGCTGGACGCTGTCCCTCCTCGATTCCGGTCAGGTGCAGGCACAGGCGACGCTGCGCTGGCGCCCTGGCCATCTGGTCATCGATGGACTGCAGGCCGAGAATGATCGCCTGTCGGTACGCGCGCGGCTGGATCTTCTGGAACAGCGCAAACGCGGCGATCTCTACCTGCGCTGGGGACTGCTGGGTGCGGGCATCGAGCTGGACGGTGACCGGCGCCAATGGCATCTGTCCAAGGCACGTGAGTGGTTTGATCAACAGCCTTCCCTGCTGCCGGCAAGCCAGGGCACGAGCGCCGCCGGCTCTTCAGACTGAGAAGGCCCGCAGCCTGCATCCATTCGCGGCCTCTGCGCGTACACGGGATCATGCGCATCAGGGATGCTGGACGGTATGAAGCGGAGTATGAAGCGGAGTTCGCAGGTTTTCGGGCTGCTGGGATGGGTGGCGATCACCTTCGTCGCGGCCGCCCTGGGCGCGTGGGCGTCCACATCCGCAGCCAGCTTCTACGCCACCCTCGATCTTCCCCCGTGGGCACCACAGGCCAGTGTCTTTGGTCCGGTGTGGACCCTGCTCTACGCCATGATGGCGATTGCCGCGTGGCTGGTGTGGCGCGAACGCGGCTGGCGCGGGGCACGACCGGCGCTGATGCTCTACCTGGTGCAGCTTGCCGTCAATGCGCTGTGGAGCTGGCTGTTCTTCGGCTGGAAGCTGGGCGCCCTGGCCTTCGTTGACATTCTTGTATTGATTGCGCTGGTTTGCGCAGCGATCGTCGCGTTTGCGCGCATCCGTCCGACTGCGGCGGCGCTGCTGCTTCCCTATCTGGCCTGGATCTCGTTCGCCTCGGCGCTCAACTTCGCGGTATGGCGAGCCAATCCCGGGCTGCTGTGATCTCCGCCGCTTACGCCTGGGCAACGGCCTGCGGGCGCCAGGTCCGCAGCAGGGCCGGCTTGAACGCCTGCTGCCCGCAGCCGGTAGGGCATCGCACCACCCGCGCCGCAGTATGGCTGACCAGGCCCTGCCCTTCTTCGGCCTTGAAGATCGTCTCGCAGGACAGGCAGCGGGCAACCAGCGAATACAGGTGCAGCAGCCGGCCACTGGCCGGGTCCTGCAGCGCATCCACATCCAGCAGTTCAAACTGGCAGCTGTCAGCCAGCATGCGGTACGGGGACAGGGGCGCGGGCTGCAGGTTCACGGGGCGGTCGCTCAGGGAAGTGGATCCACTCTAGGCAATGATCTGTCGAGCTGATGTGCAGCGTAGATGTATTCTTCGCGAAAACCTCAAGTGCTCGACCTCGTCCCTACATGAAGAATTCAGCTTGGACAGAAGCACGCTTCATACGCATACACTGGTAGGCGAATGCACGATTTTGCTTCACCATTGATGGGTACCGGATGTACCACTGGGCCTTCCAGCCATCCACGAATGATGAGTCCCGCCCTTGATGCCTTCTGCTGAGTCCGCGCACGACACTGCCTTGTCCAGTTGCGCGCGCGAACCGATCCACACCCCCGGCGCGATCCAGCCCTACGGTGTGCTTCTGGTCGTTGAACCGCAGTCCCTGCAGGTGCGCGAGCGCGCCATCAGCCAGCCCGGGCTGCTGCTGCAGTTCGGCGAACCGTTGATGCGGCACGTCAGTGAGGTGTTCGGCGGCGTGCTGGCGCCGTTCCAAGGCTTGTTCCAGCAGGCCGTGATCGGCAGCAGTGCCCATGTCGGTGCCGTGCATCTGGATGGCCACGGCCGGCATCAGCTGCTGGTGCACCGTTCCGCCACCGATCTGCTGGTCGAGCTGGAAGCACCGGTTCCGGGCCAGCCCGGCTCGCTGGAAGAGCTGTATCCGGCCATCCGCGAGCTGATGGCCGGCATCGAGTCGGCCAGCACCGTGGAAGATCTCTGCCAGCTGGCTGCCGCGCACATGCGCCGGCTCACCGGCTTCGACCGCACCCTGGTCTACCAGTTCGATGCTGGCTGGAACGGTGTCGTGGTGGCCGAGGATGGCAACGGCCTGTTGCCGTCCTACCTGGACCTGCGCTTCCCCGAATCGGATATTCCAGCACAGGCGCGCGAACTCTACCGCCGCAACCGGGTGCGCCTGATCGCGGACAACAGCTACACCCCGGCCCCGCTGATGCGGACCGAGGATCAACGCGACGCGCCGCCCACCGACCTGAGCATGGCGGTGCTGCGCAGCGTCTCGCCGGTGCACCTGCGCTACATGCGCAACATGGGGACCGGCGCGTCGATGTCGGTATCTCTGGTGCATGAAGGCCGCTTGTGGGGCCTGGTGTCCTGCCACACCGTGCAGCCACGCCGCCTGCCCTACCACGTGCGCACTGCCTGCGAGTTCATGGGCCAGATCCTGTCGCTGCAGATTGCGTTGAAGGAGCGAGCGCGTGCGATCGAAGAGCGCGTTGCCCGTCGTTCCATACTGGTCAAGCTACTGGGTCGCATGGCCGGCGACGAGGACTTCATGGCGGCCCTGCGCCAGGACGAGGCCAGCCTGCTGTCGCTGACCGGCGCGGCCGGCGCGGCGATCGTGCACAAGGGCGATTGCCTGCGTGTTGGCCAGTGCCCTTCCTCCAGCGACGTGCTGGCCCTGGCGAACTGGCTGGCCACGCAGCAGGCCGGCCAGGAAACCTACTGCACCGATCACCTGGCAGCCGACTGGTCGCCTGCCGCGCACCTCGCCGACGTCGCCAGTGGCCTGCTGGCGGTGTCCATTTCGCAGTTGCATGACAGTTACCTGATGTGGTTCCGCCCGGAAGTGGTGCGCACCGTGCGCTGGGGTGGCGATCCCCGCAAGGAAGCAGCACCGGGCGTGGCGCTGTCCCCGCGCAACTCGTTCGAGGCCTGGAAGGAGACCGTGCAGCAGCGCAGCCTGCCGTGGAGCGACGCTGACTGCGACGCGGCACACGAGATGCGCACGGCCATCGTCGATATCGTGTTGCGCAAGGCCGAGGAAATGGCCGAACTGAACGAGCAGCTGCTCCGCAGCAACAAGGAACTGGAAGCCTTCTCCTATTCGGTCAGCCACGACTTGCGCGCTCCCTTCCGTCACATTGTCGGCTATTCCGAGCTGCTGGGCAGCTCGGCGGGCGAACGCCTGAACGATACCGAGCGCCGCTTCCTGGACACGATCGTGGAATCGGCCAAGTCCGCCGGCACGCTGGTGGATGACCTGCTCAGCTTCTCGCAGATGGGACGCTCCACGCTGGGGCGTGTGCGGCTGGACATGACCGCGCTGGCCGAGGATGTGCGCCGGAGCCTGGCCCTGGACTACACCGGCCGCGACGTGCAGTGGACGCTCGCACCGCTGCCGGAGGTTGAAGCCGATCCGACGATGCTGCGCCTGGTCTGGCAGAACCTGCTGGCCAACGCGATCAAGTTCACCCGCGAGCGCGAACATGCAGTGATCGAGGTTGGTCACGAGCGAAACGACGAGGAAGACCACTTCTTCGTGCGCGACAACGGCTGCGGCTTCGACATGCGCTACGTGGACAAGCTGTTCGGCGTGTTCCAGCGCCTGCACCACGTCGAAGAGTTCGAAGGCACCGGCATCGGCCTGGCCAATGTCCGCCGCATCATCGGCCGCCATGGCGGCCGCACCTGGGCCGAGGGCGAGCCCGGCAAGGGCGCGACCATTCACTTCACCCTACCCCGCTCCACAGGAGAACACCCATGAGGGACCTGCGGCCGATCCTCCTGGTAGAGGACAGCCCCAAGGATGCAGAGCTGACGATGGCCGCGCTTGAGCGCTGCCAGCTGTTGAACGATGTCATCCATGTACGCGACGGCGCCGAAGCGCTGGATTACCTGCGCTGCGAAGGCAAGTTCGCCGGTGCCATGCACGGCGGCCCGGTGGTGGTGCTGCTGGACCTGAAGCTGCCCAAAGTCAATGGCTTGGAGGTACTGGAGCAGGTCCGTGGCGACCCGTACCTGAGCAGCACCCCGGTTGTGATGCTGACCTCTTCGCGCGAGGAGCAGGATCTGGTGCGCAGTTACGAACTGGGCGTCAACGCATTCGTGGTCAAGCCGGTCGACTTCAAGGAGTTCTTTGACGCCATCCAAGGACTGGGCATGTTCTGGGGCATCACCAACCAGCCACCACCGCACCGGCCCAGCGGCTCGGGGCAGCACAATGCGTGATGGATCGCGCCGCAGCGAGCGCCTGCGCATCCTCATGCTGGAGGACAGCGCGCTTGATGCGGAGCTGATCACCGCACAGCTGCGGCGTGCCGGCCTGGAGTTCGAGGTCGAGCGCCTGTGGACGCGCAATGCGTTCATCGAGGCCATCGACAGCCGTGCGTTCGACGTGATCCTCGCCGACCACGTGCTGCCCGGATTCGATGGCGATGCGGCCCTCGCACTGGCACGCGAGCGGATTCCGCAGACCCCTTTCATCTTCGTCTCCGGCACGCTGACCGAAGAGCTGGCGGTGCAGGCGCTGACCCGTGGCGCGCGCGACTATGTAGTCAAGCAGCGCCTGCAGCGCCTGCCGGATGCGATCCGTCGCGCCCGTCAGGAAGCCCATGAGCGCAACCAGCTGCTTCATGCGCAGGCTGCGCTGAATGAGAGCCAGGCGCAGCTGCAGCAGGTGACGGATGCCGTACCCGCGCTGATCGCCCAGCTCGACAACGCGCATCGCTACCGGTTCGCCAACAAGGCGTTCCTGGACTGGCATGGATTCAGCCTGGCCGAGTTGCTGGGCCGGACAGCGCGCGATGTCAGCGGCATTTCCGCCTTCGAACACGCCCTGCCGAGCCTGGAACGGGTGCTGCAGGGCGAACGCACCAGCTTCCAGGTCGAACTGGTGCACCGCAGCGGCCAATCACGATTCGTGCAGATGGACTGCGTGCCGGAGCATGCGGCCGATGGCAGCGTGGCCGGCTACATCTGCCTGGGTAGCGACGTCTCGCAGCTGAAACAGGCCGAGCTGGCCCTGCGCGAGGACAACCAGCTGCTCGAGCAGCAGGTGCAGGCGCGCACGGCCGAGTTGCGCGCCAGCAAGCGGCGCCTGCAGGCGATCTTCGAATCCAGCTTCCAGCATCAGATGCTGCTGGATCTGTCCGGGCGCGTGGTGGATGCCAATGACGCGTCACTGGCCGCAGTACTGGCGGACAAGAAGGACGTCGTTGGCCAACGCTTCGGTGAATCGCTCTGGTTCGCCACAACCGATGGCATCGGCGCGCTGATCGATCGGGCCGTCGCTGCAGCCGTGCAGGGCCGGAGTTCGCTGCATTCACTGGAGCTGGAACTCCCGACCGGGCCGCGCAGCTTCGATTTTTCGTTCCGTCCGCTGCTGGATGCCGAAGGCGTGGTCACCGCCGTGGTCTCCGAGGCCGTGGAAACCACGGCGCGCCTCCAGGCCGAACACGCACTGCGCCAATCACAGAAGATCGAGGCGGTCGGCCAGCTCACCGGCGGCATCGCGCATGATTTCAACAACATCCTGACGGTCATCTCCGGCAACATCGAGCACGCCATGCTGCTGAACGAGCGCGCGGGCGAAGCCGGAGCGACGGTCAGCCGCGCCCTGGACAACGCGCTGAAGGGTGTCGGGCGTGCCGCCAGCCTGACCCAGCGCCTGCTGGCGTTTGCCCGACGCCAGCCGCTGCACAGCCAGGCCGCCAACCTCCACGAGCGCCTGCTGGACATGCACGACATGCTGCAGCGTGCACTGGGTGAGCTGGTGCAGCTGGAGATCCGCAGCGCCGAGGACATCTGGTGCGTGGAGATCGACATCAGCCAGCTGGAGGCCTCCGTACTGAACCTGGCGGTGAATGCCCGCGATGCGATGCCGCACGGCGGCCGGCTGGTGATCGAGGTCGACAACAGCCACCTCGACCACGACTACGCTGCCCTGTTCCCGGATGCAACACCAGGCCAGTACGTGATGTTGCGGGTGCGCGACAACGGCCATGGCATGGACGCGGCCACCCTGGCCCGCGTGTTCGAACCGTTCTTCACCACCAAGCAGGTCGGCCGCGGCACCGGGCTGGGACTGTCGATGGTACATGGGTTCGTCAAACAGTCCGGCGGCCACGTGCTGATCGATTCGGTGGAAGGCGGCGGCACCAGCATCACCATGATGTTCCCGCGCTCGCCGCTGGCCCTGCCCCGCGAAGCACACATCCCGCAGACCGGCCTGGCCGGCTACTCATCGCGCGAGGAAACCATCCTGGTGGCCGAGGACAACGACGATGTCCGCGCCCACACGGTGGATTCGCTGCGGCTGCTCGGCTACCGCGTGCTGGAAGCCCACGACGGCCCCTCCGCACTGCGGTTGCTGGAGCGCCCCGATACCAGGGTGGACCTGCTGTTTTCGGACGTGGTGATGCCCGGCATGTCGGGCTGGGAACTGGTCCGTCAAGTCCGCGAACGCTGGCCGGAAGTGGCCGTCCTGTTCACGTCGGGCTATCCACGTGACCACGATCAGGCGGGGAGCCAGGGACGCGCGGTTGCCCTGCTGCCGAAGCCGTTTACGCGAAGTGACCTGGCGCTGGCGGTACGCACTGCGCTGGAGGCCGCGCCACACTGAGCTCAGGAGGCCGGGTCGCCTGCGCCAGCGGCGATCCGGTTGATGTCCGCGCACTCCACCGTGGCCGGCGGATGCTCCCTGCCGGCCAGTGCAATCATCGCCTGACCGAGAGCCAGATTGCTGGTCATCAGCGATGGCGCAATCGCGCTGGCCAGCTTCATCAACGGCGCACCGCTCCAGTACAGGGGCTTCAACAGGGCATGACGGGTGCCGGTGCCCGGGACCGGCCTGACACCGCCCGGGCGCAGCATCACGGTGCGCACCGGCAGGCCCTGCAATGCGACCTCGGTCTCGCCCTTGATCGTCAACGGCATCAGCCGGCTCCGAGGGTCCGCGCCGGCACCGGATACATACAAAAAGCACCCTTCGGGATTCGCAGCCGCCCAGGCACGGGCCACCGCCAGGGTGGTATCCAGGGTCACGCGTCGGTACTCGGCCTCTGCCGTGCCAACCGGAGGCGCCCCGGCACAGTAGAAGCAGGCATCGAACCCGGCCAGTTCATCCGACCGGTCCTGGATACGCAGGAAGTCCGGAACGATCAGTTCGCTGCCGGCGCCGCTCAGACTTCCCGGATGGCGGACCAGCGCTGTCAGGCCGGACACCTGTGGTGAGCGTTGGCAGGCCAGCGCCACACCCTGCCCGACCAGGCCTGCGGCACCGGTCAACAGAATCCGTAATGCGCCCGTCCCGGCCATCGTCATCCCCGCTAGAGTTTCACGAAACGCTGGATCTTCCGCGTCAGCCAGCCACTGAACACCAGCGGCGCATCCAGCGATGACACGCAGATGCAGGGGACACCGGGCGCGGTCACCGGTTGATGTTCCACGTCTTCGTCCAGATCTGCCACGTCACCCGGTGCGAACAGCCCCAGCGCATCGTTGTAAGAACCCCGCAGGATCTGGGTCAGTTCGCTGCGGCCATGGCTGTGCATGGGCAGGCATTTGCCCGGGGCGATCTTCAGCATGATCAGCGAAGGCATCTGCTCTGCACGGATGCAGTGCACGCCCGGCGCCATCCAGCGCCAGCGCAGGTCGCTGAGCGAGGCGCCGAAGTACGGATGCAGCGATGCAGGCAGATGGTCCGGATTGGCCTCGGGGCGCTCCTTCGGCACGGAGCGTGCGACCCCAGCCATGGGCACCGGCGCTTCCGCGGCCAGCTGCATCAGCATTGCCTCGCGCAGTTGTTCGCGTCGCGTCTCCGCTGCAGGTGGCTGGGTCTGCTCCAGCAGCACCGAGCCGATCGCTTCGGCGTCGCGCAGGCGCTGTCGGCAATGCGGGCACTGCTCCAGATGGGCACCGGCGACGATGCTCAACGGCGCCGGCAGCGCGCCGGCGGCATAGCTCATCAGGGTCGATTCGTGCAGATGGTGGTGCGGGTTCACAGCGCACCTCCCACTTTGGCCTGAAGCTGCAGAAAGGCGCGGCGCAGGTGCGATTTGACCGTTCCCAGCGGCATGCCCAGCGCCTCTGCGATCTCGCTGTGGCTCTTGGCCTCGAAATAGGACATCCGCACCAGCCGCGCCTGTACCGCGGGCAGTTCGTTGATGCGCTGACGCAGACGTGCCTGGTCGGCGAACTGCTCGGCACTGCTGCGCTCGATCACATCCAGTGTGGCAGCGTCCTCCACCGCTGCCTGCACCTGCATCCAGCTGCGCTCGCGACGGATGCGATCGATATGCAGGTTTCGCGCAATCCGGTACAGCCACGTACTGAGGGCGCCTTGGGCTGCGTCGTAGTCGGCGGCCCGCAGCCACAGGCGCAGCAGGCATTCCTGGGCCAGTTCCTCGGCGACGCCGTCGGGTGCACCCAGGCCGCGCAGGTACACGCACAGCCGCGG
The DNA here is from genome assembly GCF_059371575.1 of Stenotrophomonas sp. YJH_SMC_4. Lineage (NCBI taxonomy): Bacteria > Pseudomonadati > Pseudomonadota > Gammaproteobacteria > Lysobacterales > Lysobacteraceae > Stenotrophomonas > Stenotrophomonas sp. YJH_SMC_4. The sequence goes on along the minus strand of NZ_JCAFUR010000006.1, from coordinate 54,767 downwards.
CATGAAGTAGTCATAGATCCGCATGAAACAGTCGCGGTCGCGCAGGCGCGCCACGCCGTCCATGTCACCGGCCCAGTTCGTCGGCTCGCTGCTCGGCTGCTGGGAACTGGACACGGTGCGTGCGCTATCGAAGTTGAGGAGTGTGCTGGCGGCGTCAGGGTACATCCGGGTTCGCGGCGGGCGGGTGAAGGTCTGTCCTCTGTACGCGCAGGGGCAGCAATTGGATGCAGACGGCACGACGCATCCAACCGGCCGCCCCCGCCGTATGACCTGGGCCCTCCTCTTCCGGATGAAGACCCATGCGCACTGCCTGGCTGCTGCTGTGCCTGCCCCAAGCCGCGCTGGCGGCACCCTGGTTGCGAAGCGAGGGCGTGGCCACCTCCGCGCAGGGCGACCTCCTCTACCGTGAAGTGCACTGGCGACGCGAGGCAACGGAGGGCGCCGAGCGCTGGGTGCTGTACCAGTGCCCGGATGGCCAACCCTTCGCCCGCAAGCATCTGCCCGCCAGCGCCCGCCCACAGGCACGGGGATATTCGCTGGAGGACCGCCGCAGCGGCCAGACCGCCGAGGTCGACGCCGCTGGCGACTCGGTGTCGATTGCATGGAAGGAGGATGCCGCCAGTGAGCTGCGCAGGCGCCGGCTTGAACAGCCGGCGGACGCGGTGATCGATGCGGGGTTTGATGCCGCAGTACGCCTGCACTGGCCGGCGCTGCTGCGCGGCGAGCGCATCACACTGCCGTTCCTGGTGCCTGCACGCCAGCGCTACTTCCCGGTGCAGGTGCGGCGCATCGGCCCGGTACGCTGGCAGGGCATCGACGCCCAGGCCATCGAGGTCAGCCTGGACACCTGGTACGGCGGCATCGCGCCGCGCCTGGCCCTGGTCTACGCCACGGCCGACCGTCGCCTGCTGGAGTTCCGCGGCACCAGCAATCTGCGCGATGCGCGCGGCACTTATCCGCAGGTGACGGTACGCTTCCGCTCGCCAGCTGCCGAGCGACCGGCAGGTGACTGGCAACAGGCGTGGGCGCAGCCCCTGGCCGAGCGTTGCGCCGTGACGCCCAGGTGAAGCGAAATTCAGTTCGAAGTGGCGCATCCATTGCGCACCCTGCTGCGTAAAGGAAGACACGACACCCGCCGAGATCCGCCATGGCCTCTGTAGCGCCCCTCCCCCGTCGACGCTGGCGCCTGCTGCGTACGTTGCAGCGGTGGGTGGATACCAGCAACGCCACAGAGACCACCGGCGAACAGCCAGGACGCATCGACTGGGTGCGCGCGGTACCCTTTGCACTGATGCACCTGGCCTGCATCGCGGTGATCTGGGTGGGCGTGTCATGGACGGCGGTCGTCGTGGCCACGGCGCTCTACGCCGTGCGCATGTTCGCCATCACGGCGTTCTATCACCGCTACTTCTCGCACCGCACCTTCCAGGCATCGCGTCCGGTGCAGTTCGTGTTCGCAGTCATCGGCGCGTCCAGCGTGCAGCGCGGCCCGCTGTGGTGGGCCGCCCATCATCGCCACCACCATCGGCATGCCGACCAGCCACGGGACCCGCATTCGCCGCGCGAAGGCGGCTTCTGGCGCAGCCACATGGGCTGGTTCCTCACCCGCGAGGCATTCGCGACCGATCTGTCGCGGGTACCTGACCTGGCGCGCTTCCCCGAACTGCGCTGGCTCGACCGTTTCGATACCGCCATTCCCGTGCTGCTGGCCGTCGGACTGTATGCATTGGGTGCAGCACTGGAACGCTGGGCGCCTGGCCTGCACACCACGGGCCCGCAATTGCTGGTGTGGGGCTTCTTCATCTCCACCATCGTGCTGTTCCACGCCACCGTCACCATCAATTCGCTGGCCCACCGTTTCGGCCGCCGCCGCTTCGAGACCCGCGACGACAGCCGCAACAACCTGTGGCTGGCGCTGCTCACCTTCGGTGAGGGCTGGCACAACAACCATCACTTTTTCCCCGGCACCGTGCGCCAGGGCTTCCGCTGGTGGGAGGTGGACCTGACCTGGTACGGACTGCGCGCGATGGCGGCGCTGGGCCTGGTCAAAGGGCTCAAGCCCATCCCCGGGTGGGTTCTGGCCAAGGCGAGGTACTGAGATGCGCATCGCGGTCATCGGCTCGGGTATCGCGGGGCTGGCCAGTGCCTGGTGGCTGGATGGCCAGCACGACGTCACGCTGTTCGAGGCCAACGATTACCTCGGCGGCCACACCCATACCCACGACGTGCAGGTGGCGGGCCGAGGCATGGCGGTGGATACCGGTTTCATCGTCTTCAACCCCCAGCACTATCCCTTGCTGTCGGCGCTGTTCGACGAGTTGGGCGTGGCCTCGCAACCGACCACGATGAGTTTCTCCATGCACAGTGAGCGCAGCGGCGTGGAGTACAACGCCACCTCGCTGGATGGGCTGTTCTGCCAGCGCCGCAACCTGGTATCGCCGCGCTTCTGGGGCATGCTGGCCGACCTGCGCCGGTTCTATCGCGACGCGCCGTTGCTGCTGGCCGAAGAAGACGGCCCCACGCTCGGCGATTACCTGCGCAGCCAGCGCTATGGCGAGGCATTCATCGACGAGCACCTGCTGCCGATGGCCTCGGCGCTGTGGTCCTCGCCGACGGCCACCGTGCAGGCGTTCCCGGCGCGCTACCTGGCCCAGTTCATGGCCAACCACCAGATGCTGCAGATGACCGGGCGGCCAAGCTGGCGGGTGGTCAGCGGGGGATCGACGCGCTACGTGGATGCGCTGCGTCGCCGCTGGCGCGTGCATGAGCGGCTGCAATGCCCGGTCAGCAGGGTCGAGCGCATGCCCTGGGGTGCACGCGTGCACAGCAGCGCCGGCGTGGAGGCCTTCGACGAAGTGATCCTGGCCTGCCACAGCGACCAGGCACTGGCGTTGCTTGCCGACGCAGATACCGTCGAGCGTGAGGTCCTCGGCGCCATCCGCTATCAGTCCAACGAAGCGGTGCTGCATACCGATGCGTCGTTGCTGCCGCGCAACCGCAAGGCGTGGGCGGCCTGGAACGCGCACGTACCACAGGATCGCGCGGCGCCCTGCACGGTCAGCTACTGCATGAACCTGCTGCAGGGCCTGCCGGGCGACATCCCCCTGGTAGTGACCCTCAACCGCAGCGAGGCAATCGATCCGGCCAAGGTGCTGCGGACCCTGCATTACGCGCACCCGGTACACGACCACGCTGCAGTGCGCGCACAGCAGCGCTGGGCGGAACTGCAGGGCCGCCGCCACACATGGTTTGCTGGCGCCTATTGGGGCTGGGGATTCCACGAGGATGGCATCCGTAGTGCCCGCCACGTGGTCGATGCCCTGCAGGCCTGCGCTCCGCATCGGAACGTATCGGCCTCGGATGAGGTGGCGGCATGAGTGCCAGCGCGCTCTACTTCGGGCAGGTGATGCATCGCCGGCATCATCCGCATCCGCATGCATTCCGTTACCGCATCGCGCAGCTGCTGCTCGACCTGGATGAACTCGACACGGTGTTCGCCGGGCGCTGGTTGTGGTCGGTCAATCGCCGCAACCTGGCCGAGTTCCGCCGCAGCGACTACTTCGGTGATCCCGCGCGGCCGCTGGCCGATGCGGTACGCGACCACGCTGCAGGCACGCTTGGCTACCGGCCAGCCGGTCCGGTGCGCCTGCTCACCCACCTCCGCTTCGCCGGGCATGTCTTCAACCCGGTCAGCTTCTACTACTGCTACCAGGCCGACGGCAGCACGCTGGACTGCATCGTGGCCGAGATCACCAATACCCCCTGGAAGGAACGGCACGCCTATGTGCTGCCGGTTGCCACGGCGCTCCACGAAGGGGCGTCATTGCGTTGGCAGTTCGACAAGCGCTTCCATGTCTCGCCGTTCATGCCGATGGATTGCCGCTACGACTGGCGCTTCAACCGACCGGACCAGGACCTGCGCGTGCACATGCAGGTATGGCGCGACGGGGTGCGCCAGTTTGATGCCACCCAGGCCATGCAGCGACATGCCTTGAACGGCCGTGGGCTGGCCCGGGTGCTGGCCTGCTATCCGCTGATGACCACCCAGGTGGTGGCCGCCATCCACTGGCATGCACTTCGGCTGTGGATGAAACGCAACCCCGTGTACGACCACCCTGCTCTTGCCGAGAAACCACGATGAACTCGATGACCCCTCTGGTCGCCCTGCCGCGCCCCGGCGCCCTGGATGCGCTCCTGCGCCGCCGCCTGCTGGCCCAGCTTGCCCCCATGCGCGACGGTCGCCTGTGCGTACGTGACGCATTGGGCGAGGTCTGGCTGGGCGATGCCCGTGGCGAACTGCATGTCACCGTCACCATCGATGACCCGGGGTTCTATCGCAAGGTTGCAGCGCAAGGCAGTGTGGGCGCAGGTGAAAGCTACATCCAGGGCGAATGGCACTGTGATGATCTGGTGGCACTGATCCGGCTGCTGGTACGCAATCGCGACCTGCTGGACGGCATGGAGCGTGGCCCGGCCCGCGTGGGTGGCTGGCTGCTGCGGGGCTGGAACCGCCTGCGCCGCAACAGCCGTGAGGGCAGCCGCCGCAACATCGCCGCGCACTATGACCTGGGCAACGATTTCTTTGCCCTGTTCCTGTCGCCGGACCTGATGTACTCGTCGGCGTTGTTCGCCAGTGAGTCCGAACCACTCGAATCGGCCTCGCGGCGCAAGCTGGACCGCATCTGCCAGGAGTTGCAGCTCAAACCCGGCGACCGCGTGGTGGAAATCGGCACCGGCTGGGGTGGTTTCGCGGTCCATGCCGCCCGGCACTATGGCTGCCATGTCACGACCACCACCATCTCTGCGGAACAGCATGCGCTGGCCGCCCGGCGCGTACGGGAGGCGGGCCTGCAGGACCAGGTCACGCTGCTGATGCAGGACTACCGCGACCTGCAGGGCCAGTTCGACAAGCTGGTGTCGATCGAGATGATCGAAGCGATCGGCGCCGAATACCTGGACACCTACATGGCCACGCTGCAGCGCCTGCTCAAGCCTGATGGCGTTGCCCTGCTGCAGGCCATCACCATCGAGGACCACCGCTACGAACAGGCCCGGCGCAGCGTCGATTACATCAAGCGCTATGTGTTCCCGGGCAGCTTCATCCCATCGATCAACGCGATCATGGCCGCCAAGAGCCGATCCAGCGACCTGCAGCTGATCGCCCAGCAGGATTTCGGCCACTCCTACGCATTGACCCTTCGCGCCTGGCGCCAACGTTTCCTGGCCCAGCTGCCGGCAGTGCAGGCGCAGGGTTTTGACGCGCGCTTCTGCCGGCTGTGGGAATTCTACCTGGCCTATTGCGAGGGTGGCTTCCTGGAACGTTCGATCGGCGTCTCGCATCTGTTGCTGGCCCGTCCGGACCACCGGCCCATTTTCGCTGCAACCGGCAGCCACTGACATGCATCGCTTCTGGGCCAATCTGCTCGGCAACCAGCTGGTCTGGCTGTGTGCCGTGGCCGGCGCGGGCCGCGGCTGGCAGTGGCCCGCGCTACTGGCCGCTTCGCTCTACATCGGCAGCCAGCTGTTGACCTCACCGCGCCCCCGGCTGGATCTGCGGCTGTTGATGTTGGCACTGGCCTGCGCATGGCTGGTCGACGCCAGTGCCGCCGCCAGCGGCACGGTGCGCTACGCGGCGGCCCCACTGGGTTGGGCGCCACCGCCGTGGATCATGGCGTTGTGGGCGGCGTTCGCGATGACGCTGACCACGTCGATGCGCTTCCTGCAGCACCACCCGGCCCTGCCGGCCCTGTTCGGCCTGCTGCTGGCACCGCTGGCCTATCTGTCTGCCGCACGCGGTTTCGACGCAGTGCGGTTCGCGGATCCTGTATGGCCAGGACTGCTGGTGCTGGGCGCGGGCTGGAGCATTGCGCTTTCCCTGCTGTGCCGGACCGCCCGTCGCGGCATGCACATCCCGCAGCCGCCCTTCGCAGGAGCGTCGTCATGATCAATCTGATGTGGGTCCTGCTGTACGCCGTACTGGTGATGAGCTGGGGCTGGGCCTGGCAGCGCCGCCACCACAACATCGGCGTGGTCGATGTGCTCTGGGCAAAGGGCGTGGGCGCCTCGGCGCTGTTGCTGGCGCTGCTGGGCGACGGTGCGGTGATGCCGCGGATCGCGCTGGGCGTGCTCGGCGGCCTGTGGGGCAGTCGACTCGCCCTGCATCTGTGGCACCGGGTCCGTCACGAAGAAGAGGACGGACGCTACCGCTACCTGCGCCAATACTGGCACGGCCACCAGGGCAAGATCTTCGGCTTCTTCATGGCGCAGGCTCTGCTGATCGTCCTGTTCGCCCTGCCCTTCGTGGCGGTGGCTGCCAATCCTCGGGCCGGCCTGACCCTGTGGGTGGTGGCCGCAGCGCTGGTCTGGCTGCTGAGCGTCGGCGGCGAAAGCCTGGCCGACCGCCAGCTGGCGCGTTTCCGCGCCGACCCGGCGAACAGGGGCCGCACCTGCCGCGTCGGACTCTGGCGCTATTCCCGCCACCCCAACTACTTCTTCGAGTGGCTGCACTGGTTCACCTATGTCCTGCTCGCGGTCGGCTCGCCACTGTGGTGGCTGGCCTGGGCCGGCCCGCTGCTGATGTACGTGTTCCTGCGCTATCTGAGCGGCATTCCATTCACCGAGAAGCAGGCACTGCGCAGCCGCGGCGACGACTATCGCGCCTACCAGCGCAGTACACCGATGTTCTTTCCCTGGTTTCCCCGTTCTTCCAAGGAGCATTCCGCATGAGCGCGATCCCGTCACTGAACCCAGCCGAAGATGCGGAAACCGGGATGATCGCCTGGGCCGAACGCGGGCTGGTCCCCGATGCGGCGCTGCGTGCGGGCATCCGCCGCTTGTGCGCGCAGCGCCTGCATGAGGAAAGCGAGGGTGGCATCGAAGGCCAATCGGCACGATTCAGCCGGCGCATCGCCGAGCTGGCCGACAGCCCGCTCGCGTTGCATACCGACGCAGCCAACCGCCAACACTATGAAGTGCCGGCAGCCTTCTTCCAGGCCTGCCTGGGCAAGCGACTGAAGTACAGCAGCTGCTACTACCCCACCGGGCGCGAAACGCTGGACCAGGCGGAGGACGCCATGCTGGAACTGTACGGCCAGCGCGCCGGACTGGCCGATGGCCAGCAGATTCTTGAGCTGGGCTGCGGCTGGGGCTCACTGACCCTGTGGATGGCCGAACGCTACCCGCAGGCGCATATCACCGCCGTCTCCAACTCGCACAGCCAACGCCAGCACATCATGGCGCAGTGCCAGGCGCGCGGCCTGGACAACGTCGAGGTGCTGACCTGTGACGTCAACCAACTTGATCTGCCGACAGCCCGGTTCGACCGCTGTGTCTCGGTGGAGATGTTCGAGCACGTACGCAACTACGAGCGCCTGCTGGCAGGCATCGCACGGTGGCTGAAACCGGATGGCGCGTTGTTCGTGCACATCTTCGCCCATCGCACACTGATGTACCCGTTCGAGACAGACGGCGGCGACAACTGGATGGGCCGCCACTTCTTCACCGGCGGCCTGATGCCGGCCGCCGACACGCTGCTGCATTTCCAGCGCGACCTGCGCCTGGATCAACGCTGGTTGCTGGACGGCACCCACTACCAGCGCACGGCCGACCACTGGCTGGCCAACCAGGATGCCGCCCGCGAGCAGGTGATGCCGGTGCTGATCGCCACCTACGGCCAGGCTGCAGCGAAGGTCTGGTGGCAGCGCTGGCGGATGTTCTGGATGGCATGTGCCGAACTGTTCGGCTACGACGACGGCCAGCAGTGGCTGGTCGCCCACTATCTGTTCCGACCCCGCTGAGGTGCCCCATGCGCATGTTCTCGCTGCTTCCGCTGATCGCAGTCGGCCTGTTCGGCTCGGGCTGCTCCTCCAGCGACACCCGGCCGCTTCCGCGTGCGCCGTCGGTGGATGTGCCACGCTTCATGGGCGACTGGTACGTGATCGCCCATATTCCGTCCTGGCCCGAACGCGATGCCTACGATGCGGTGGAAAGTTATGCCTTGAAGCCCGACGGGCGCATCCAGACCACCTTCACCTATCGCAAGGGCAGCTTCGATGCGCCGCAGAAGTCGATGCACCCCATTGGCCGTGTCGAGAAGGAAGGCAATGGCGCGATCTGGGGCATGCAGTTCATCTGGCCGATCCAGGCCGAGTACGTGATCGCCTGGCGGGATGACGACTACCGCCAGACCATCGTGGCGCGCAGCAAGCGCGACTATGTCTGGTACATGGCGCGTACGCCGCAGGTGTCCGACGGCGACTACCAGAAGGCCGTGCAGCGCATCGCCGAGATGGGCTACGACATCCGCCGACTGCGGCGTGTGCCGCAATCCGTCCGGTAGCATTCGATCCCATCAATTGACAGCTCCGAATCGATGGATGCAGCGAATCACTTCTTAGGAATATTCGCAAAAATCAAGCAATTTCGATGTTCGCCGCGACAGCAGCGCCAGAATGGTCATCACGCCCCATGGGCGCCGATCACCTCCCTGCGCATGAATGGACCTCCTGCCCCGCGCCCGCTGCGACTGGCACTACTGGACGACCACGAAGTCGTCCGTCGCGGCACTGCCCTGCACCTCTCCCGCGACGCCCGCTTCCGTATCGTCGCCAGCCACGCCCGCAGCGACGAACTCATCGACAGCCTCCAGCAGATGCGGGTGGATGTCGCGATCATCGATCTGACCCTGGCCCGCGACGATCGCAGCGCGGCCGAGCTGACCCCGCTGCTGCGCGAGCACTTTCCTCGCGTCACCCTGCTCGCTTTTGCGACCCTTTCACCCTCGATCCACATCAACCAGCTCATCGCCACGGGTGTCAGCGGCGTGGTCAGCAAGGCCGAACCACTGCCGATGCTCGCGGACGCGATCGTGCGGGTATCGCAGGGCCTTCCGCGACTGCCACCCGACTGCACGCTGCCGGGAGACTGCGAAGAGCTCAGCCGCAACGAGCGCGAAGTACTGGAGCTCCTGCTGGCGGGCCTGACCGTTTCGGAAATCGCGCTCCGCCGCCATCGCAGCATCAAGACCGTCAGCACACAGAAGGTTGCGGCCCTGCGCAAGCTCAGGCTGCGCAACGATGCCGAGATCTACGCCATGCGGCAGCAGCTGGAATCACCGTGAAGATGCGCGATCGAATGCGTACATCCACCCTCCTGCTGTTGGCGCTCATCCTGCTTCCCGCCGCGTCGGCCGAGGATGCGTCATCACTTGAATGGGGGCCGGGGCGCGAAGTCCGGGTGGCGACCACGCCGTCGCTGCACCCGGTACCCGCTGCACTCGCTGGCGGCACGACGTTGCCAAGCCTGGCCCATGGCTACGCCAATCTGGTTGCACGGCGTTCGCAGCTGCAGTTCCAGGAGCACCAGCATCCCAGCACCGGCGCATCGGTGGCTGCCGTCTGCAGACGCGAAGCGGATCTGGTACTGGTGATTGGCAACCACCTGCAGCCACCCTGCCCCGGCCTGGTGGCATCCAGCACGTTCCGCGGTGGCAAGACGATGCTCGCCGGCCGCAGCGGCGAACGCCTGCCACGCGATATCACGGAACTGGACCACCAGGTCCTGGCCGTGCTCGAAGGGGGGCCGTATGCGGGATGGCTGGCCGCGCGCCATCCGCACGTCCGCCTGCTACACCTGGCCGATCGGCACGCCACGCTGGCAGCTGTTGAAAACGGCACCGCCGATCTGGCAATCGGCCTGGAAACGACCCTGCGGCCCCTGATCCGTCGGCATTTCGCCGGGCACCTGCACCTGCAGCCTTTCGACAGCGATTTCTCCACCGACCTGCACCTGCTTGCGCGCCACGAAGATCGCCAGCTGCTGGAGCGCATCGAGCGGGCATTGCACGACATTACGCTGGAGGAACATGCCGGCCTGTTGCAGCTATGGGCCCAACAGGCGGCCCCCGCCTCGCTGGAGCACGTCCTGGACTGGATGCGTCAGCTGCCCCCGCAGTGGCTGCCGGCCCTGGCTGCCGCATTGGCAGTCGCCCCGTTCCTGTGGCATGCCTGGCACAGGCGCCTGCGTGCTGAAGGCCGTGCCCGCGCCCGCGCGATTGGCATGTTGAGCCACGAGGTGCGCAATTCGGCCCAGGCAGTCCTTGCCTCGATCGACCTGCTCAGCCAGCCGTCGGCGCCCATGGGGCAGCGAGAAGCGCTGGCGGCTGCACATGCCGCGGGCTCCTCGCTGCGCAACCTGCTCAACCGCTCGCTGGAGTTCTCACGCCTGGCCAGCGGCACCTTCAAGCCGCACGTAGAACCTTGCGACATTGCACGACTCTGCCGCCAATCGCTGGATGCAATTCGTCCCCAGGCTCGGCAGCGCGGGCTGGCGCTTCGCTTCGACTGCCTCCCCGAGCCCTGCCCCATTGTCGCCATCGATCCGGAAGGACTGCGCCAGATCATCGACAACCTGCTGGGAAACGCACTCAAGTTCACCGACGTCGGCGGCATCGAGCTGCGCCTTCAACTGACGCCAGGCAACCACCCTCGTGAGCTCATGCTGGATGTGATCGACAGCGGAATCGGCATCACTGCAGAGCAACTCACCGTGCTGTTCCAGCCATTCCAGCAGGGCGAAGACGGCAAGGAGCGCGGAGGCAGCGGATTGGGACTGATGATCGCGCATGCGCTTGCCCGCGCAATGGGCGGCAACCTGTCAGTACACAGCGTCCCCGGGCGCGGCAGTCGCTTCACCCTGCGCCTGCCGGTACGCCCGGCCAAGGCCAAGGTCACGTCAGCCGCCAGCGCCGGCGCGGGAACGCCGCTGGGCGGGCTTGAGCTGCTGCTGGTGGAGGACCATGCCCTCAATCGCCGGGTCATCAGCGAGCAGCTGCGCCGCCTGGGTGCCGATGTACACGCGTCTGGCGACGCCGCCAGCGCGCTTGCCGAGCAGGCCGTGAGACCGCGCAGCGTGATCCTGCTCGACATCGGGCTCGGGGACATGGATGGCTATGCGCTGGCCATGCAGTTGCGCAGGCAGGCGCGCGCCCCGTTGCGACTGATCGCACTGTCGGCACGCCGTGATCGTCGGCATGTGGCGCGCTGCCGGAAAGCAGGGTTCGACGCCACCCTGACCAAGCCACTCCAGCTTGAGTCACTGCTGCGGGCGCTGGAGCTGCCGGCGACCGGACAGGCCATCGCAACGGGCACAGCGGCAGATGACCCCGCCTACATCACGGACATCGGCCACGAGCTGCTGCGGATCGAACAGGCCATCGATGACGCCAGTGCCACTGACCTATGCCATCACGCGCATCGGCTTCAGGGGGCCCTGCAGATATACGGGGCGGCCCCAGAGGCGGACACGGCGGGCGACCTGTGGGAGCTGGGTCGCGACGCCACACCCGACTGGGCCGATGCGCGACGCCTGTTGCGCGTCCTTCAGCAATGGCATGGCTCCCGCGCTGCGGAAGCCATGCCCGGGGCCTGATCAGGCCGCCAGACGCTCGACCTGGCGACGGGTCAGGTCGTTGAAGCGACCCAGCGACATCAGATGCTGGTGGATCAGCGCCAGCCAACCACTGCGATGCCACTCGATCACAGTGGCTTCCGGCAGCGCGACGAACTTCTCGACGTCGACGACCTGGAAACCATTGAGGTTGAATTCACGGCCATCCGGGGTACGCACGGTGGCGGTGCGCTCGACCAGCAGGCCGTTGTCGATCAGGGCCTTGGAGAAGGCCTGGGTCTGTTCGTGCTCACGGGTGAACTGGCCACAGAACTCCAGCGCCTGCTGCACCATGTCGGTGGCCTTGCCATCGACGAACAGCGGCTGGCCTTCGTCACCGCCCTTGACCACGCGCGAGCTCTCTTCGTCGATGCCCAGCAGGAAATCATTGTCCGAGCCGGTGTCGATGAAGATGAAGGGGTGGCGACGCAGGTAGGCCGGGATATAGGCCTCGTCTTCCCACAGGCCATCCTTGATGAACAGGTTCTGGTCGGATACGCCAACGGCAGCCATCGGCACTGCGGTCGGGCCAGCGAAGAGGATCGGGAAGTGGTGCAGCGCCAGCGAGAACTCGCCGAGCACCAGCGGAATGGCGTTGTTGCCCGCGGCAAACTCGAGCCTGCCCGGCAGGATGCGCAGGTCGGCGTGCACATCGGCCTGCAGCGGCACCGGACGGGTGTAGAACAGGGGGGCGTTGCTCGGCGCCGCTTCGGTGGTGGTGTCGCTGGTGGTGGTCATCTTGGGAACCGTTCGATCATGCGCGCCTGCCATCCCGGGCGCGCCAGCGGGAACAACCTGAATCCCGCATTATCAACAAGCTCGATGACAACGGCCACCCCATCGTCGGCCTATTTCAGCTGCAGGGGGTACCGCTGCCAGAGCACATGGACCAGGAAACCGGCCAGTTCGGTGTCACGCGCGCTGACCGCTGCGCGGATCTTGTCCAGCAGCACCATGTCCGAACAGGAGCGCACATCCGCGTGGTTGGCCTGCCCTGCCCGGCGCGCGCGGTAGCGCGCGGCCCGTTGCGCGTCACTCATGGCGTACCCGAACTTGGGCGGACGGCCGCGCTTTCGCGGCAGGGTCAGCTCCAGGGTTCCGGGGTCTTTGTCATCACGCATGAGAAGGGTGCGGGCGGCGGCGAGCAACGGGGGGTGCGCAATTTATCGTGAGGCATCACTTTAATCCAGCCTTTTCTGCAGTTTTGTTGCGATGCAATGCAAAAAATCGCATCCGGGGGGCCCCATCCCCGCATGGCGTGGATCTACTGCAGAGCTCGCGACCCGATCGCCCGGTAGATCCACGCCATGCGTGGATGCGCGCCCCGAACACAAAAAAGGGGAGCCCGCGAACGGGCTCCCCCCACCTTTCCTCATGCAGCGCGTACCGGCTCGTAGCCGTGCAGGTGCGCCTCGCTACTCGCCCGCCCCTGGCTGAGCGAACGCAACGACGTGGTGTAACCCACCAGCTGCGCCAATGGCGCAAAACCACTGACCTCAGCGCGACCGTCCTGGTCCTCGATGCGGGCGATGCGACCGTGGCGCCGGTTGAGGTCGCCGACCACATCGCCCACCGACGCCGACGGCGAATGCACCGTCACCGCCATCACCGGTTCCAGCAACTGCGTGCCACCTTCAGCCAGCGCGGCCTTGATCGCCTCGGCACCCGCGCGATGGAACGCCATCTCCGAAGAGTCCTTGGCATGGGTCTGGCCATCGACAAGACTGACCTCGATGCCGACCACCGGATGACCCTGCGGCCCTTCCGACAGCGCGGCACGTACACCCTTCTCGACCGCAGCGATGAAGCTGCGCGGCACCACGCCACCGACGATGCGGTCGTTGAACACCACCTGGTCGTCCTCACGTGGCGACACATCCAGCACCACGTGCGCGAACTGGCCCTGGCCACCGGTCTGCTTGACCAGCCGCCCGACGACGCCGGTCATCGCACGCAGCGGCGTCTCCTGGTAGGCCACGCGTGGCGCACCTACGCCCACGTCCACCTTCCATTCGCTGCGCAGGCGCTCGACCATCACCTCCAGGTGCAGCTCGCCCATGCCCCAGACCAGGGTTTCCGCCGTGCCGCGATCGGTTTCGACGCGGAACGACGGGTCTTCCTGGGCCAGGCTGGCCAGGCCCTGCGCCATCCTGATCAGGTCGGCCGCACGCGCCGGCTCCAGGCGCCACGCCAGCACCGGCGCCTGGGCCTGGATGTTCTCCAGGCGCAGCGGCTGCGCACGGCCGCTCAGCGTTTCGCCACTGACCGCATCCTTCCAGCCCAGCACCGCGACAATGTCACCGGCCACGGCCTGCTCGATGTCGTGGGTCTGGTCGGCCTGCACCCGCACCAGCCGGCTGACACGCCGTCCCTGTGGATGCTGCGAGCTGGCCACCGCGTCGCCCACCTTCAAGGTCCCCGAGTACAGCCGCACGAAGCTCAGCGCGCCGTGCTGCTGGTGGGTGATCTTGAACAGCAGGCCCGCCAGCGGACCGTCCGGATCCGGCGGCAGCACCACCTCGCCGCTCTCGCTTTCGGCGGTCACGGCAGGGCGATCCAGCGGCGACGGCAGGTAATCGACCACCGCATCCAGCAGTGTCTCGATACCCTTGTCCTTGAACGCAGCACCGGCCAGCACGGGCACGCCCGCACCCGCCAGCGTCGCCCGGCGGATCGCCGCGCGCAGCTGTTCGGCATCGATCACGCGACCTTCCAGCCAGGCATCGGCCAGTTGTTCATCGTGATCGGCCACGGCCTCGACCAGCGCATCGCGCTGAGCCTGCCACTGCGCGCGTGCCGCGTCGTCCCACGGGGCCACCGTGGTTGCGGCGCCATCCTGCCACTGCAGCACGCGCTCATCGACCAGGTCGACCCAGCCATTGAAGCCGCTTTCGCTGCCCAACGGCACGCCCAACGCCCACGGTCGCGCCTGCAGTTTGTCCTGCAGCTGCTCCAGCACGCGCTCGAACGAAGCACCGACGCGGTCCATCTTGTTGACGAAGGCGATCAGCGGCACGCGATGGCGACGCGCCTGGCGCCACACCGTCTCGGACTGCGGCTGCACGCCGTCCACGGCCGAGAACACGGCCACGGCACCGTCGAGCACGCGCAGTGAACGTTCGACTTCGATGGCGAAGTCGATATGGCCGGGCGTGTCGATCAGGGTCAGCCGATGCGGCGGCAGGTCACGTGGCGCCCACTGCGCCTGCACGGCGGCAGCGCCGATGGTGATGCCGCGTTCGCGCTCGATCGCCGAGAAATCGGTGGTCGCATTGCCGTCGTGCACTTCGCCGACGCGGTGGATCTCGCCGCTTTTCCACAGCAGGCGTTCGGTCAGCGTGGTTTTGCCGGCGTCGATGTGGGCAATGATGCCAAGGTTGCGACGGCGGGAAAGGACGTGGGTGTTCATAAAGAGGTTCCTGCAAAGCCAACTTCAGGGGCCGCACACCCCGGTTGGCGACAGGGTGCGCGGCTAGCGTTCGGTCTCGGCGATCTGGTGCATGGCACGTTCTCCTTCGCAGTACTGGGTAGAGTCGAGCAGGTAGAGTCGACTGGGTAGAGTCGACTGGGTAGAGTCGACTGTTAGTCGACTAACAAAAAACAAAAACAAAAAGAGCGCCCCGGAGGGCGCTCTGTCGAAGGTCCAGCGATGGCCGCTTCAACGGCCTCGTGGGGCTCCAGGCAGACACGCCCGTTCCGCGCTTGCGCGGGTCAGGGTGAAAAACTTCAGGAGCGGCATCCGGTTCATGGGGCGCATTCTAGACCTGCCAATCTGGCGCGCAAGTGAATATTGCACACATGAATAGAACGATGAGGCCGACCGACATCGGGGTCGGATCGCTTTGCCCAAAGCAAAGGGCTCTGACCCCTGCCATGTCCTACTTGCAGTCGCGCAGCTTGCGCGCCTCACCCACGGTCGCAGCCTGGTCGTCGCCCATCGAGATCCAGCCCTTCAATGGCATTGCCGGATCCACATGCGGCTGCCGTGCGCCACCGTGGACCACCACTTCGGTCCAGCTGCCCACCGGCGCCAGCTCGGACAGGCGTGCCGCCTGATCGTCCTCGGTACTGAACATGTCGTCCGGGCCCGCCGGAGGCGTGGTATTCACGGTTTCCGTCTTGCGGGTCCGGACCCGAAGTGCACCGTCCGGCAGCCGCTGGGTGATCACCTCGTATCGCTCAACACCATACGCCCAGCTGCTTTCGCCAACGCTGCGGGTCTCGCTGCCGTCATCGGCCACGGTCACCACCTCGCCTGCCGGCCCGATGACGCCCGCGACAGCCCCCAGGCCTGACATCAGCGCCTGATAGACGATCATCTGCCGCTGTTCGGAGGTCAACGCACCGGCCTTGAGCTTGGTCGCAGGAATCTTCAGGTACGCCGTCTCCCTGCATAGCACCAGCACCTGCTGGTCGTCCCAGCTCACCGACATTTCCTCGTTGGCGAAGTACTGCGTCTTCATCGACGTCACAGCGGCACCGTCGCTACTGGAATGCCGGGTCTCGATCAGCGAGGCGTTTTCGGCCGCGTCGGTCAGCGAAACCTGAGAGGTCGAAGCCGCATTGGCAGCGCAAGCGGAAGCAATCATCGCGGCAAGCACCACGCTGCGGGTAACGGTACGGAACATGGCATCAGTCCATTGAAGAAAACGAAACGATCATCATACCCGGAGCAACCTGGCGGGCCCTCGCTCAGGTCACCACCACCAGCGGCACCCCGCGCCTTGGGTGCTCCAGCACCACCACGTCCTGCTGGTAGACGCGCTGCAGGTTGTCTTCGGTCAGCACCTGCAGCGGCGTACCATCGGCTGCCACCCTGCCCTGCTCCAGCAGCACGATGCGATCGGCATAGCCGGCGGCAAGATTGAGGTCGTGCAGCACCACGATCACGCACGCACCGGCTTCGGCACAGGCGCGCACACTGCGCAGCGTGCGCTCCTGGTGGCGCAGGTCCAGCGCGGCGGTCGGCTCATCGAGCAGCAGCAGCGGCGTATCCTGCGCCAGCACACGCGCGAACGTGGTGCGGGCGGACTCGCCACCGGACAGCTGCTGCACCTCGCGCAGGCGCAGCGCCTGCAGTTCGGCGGCATCGATGGCCGCTTCCACCCGGGCATCGTCCGTGACCGGGTCCGGCGGGTGTGGCAACCGGCCCATCGCCACCACCTCCTCTACGCTGAAGGCGAAACGAACGCCGTGCTCCTGCGGCATTACCGCGCGCTCGCGCGCCAGCGGCCCGGCCTTGTAGCTGGCCAGCGGTTTGCCCAACAGGCTCACCTCGCCCGCATCGGCGCGCAGGTCGCCGGCCGCTACCGCCAGCAACGTGGACTTGCCTGCGCCGTTCGGGCCAACCAGCGCAGTCACGGTACCCGGCTCGAACGCGAGCGAGATGCCATGCAGGATCTCGCACTGCTGGCGGCGCACCACCACCTCATGCAGCTTCAGCAACGCGCTCATGGGGCCGCCTTGCGGCGCTGCTGCAGCACCAGCCAGAGGAAGAACGGCGCGCCCAGCGCGGCCGAGAACAAGCCCAGCGGAATCTCCGCCGGCGGATCGAGCGTGCGGGCCGCGGTGTCGGCCACTACGATCAGCAGCGCACCGAGCAGGCCGGACAACGGCAGCAGCCAGCGATGCCCGGGGCCGACCAGCAGGCGTGCCACGTGCGGCACCACCAGGCCCACGAAACTGATCGAACCGGCAAAGGCCACCGCCGCGCCCACCAGCAGCGCACTGAACGCCACCAGGCGACGCCGCGTGCGGGTCACGTCCAGCCCGAGGTGCTGTGCCTGGCGTTCGCCCAGCGCCAGCATGTCCAGCGGCGTGGCCAACCGCTGCAACGCGAACACGCCGATGGCGAACAGGGGCACCACCGCCGCCACATCGGCCCAGTTGGCACGCGCCAGCGAGCCCATCTGCCAGAACACCAGCGACTGCAGTTCGCTTTCGCTGGCGATGTAGGTGAGGAAACCGATCAGCGCCGAGCAGAACGCGGCCATCGCGATGCCGACCAGCAGCAGCGTGGCATTGCCACTGCCTTTGCCGGGTCGCGCCAGCGCGTAGGTCAGGCCGATCGCCAGCGCGCCGCCGGCGAATGCCGCTACAGGCACCAGCCAACCGGCTGCGCCCGCAGCGCCGAGAACAATGGCTGCGACTGCACCCAGCGCAGCACCCTGGCTGACACCGACGATGCCCGGGTCGGCCAGCGGATTGCCGAACAGGCCCTGCAGGCTGGCGCCGGCCATCGCCAATGACGCGCCGACCATCGCGCCCAACAGGGCACGCGGAATACGCAGCTGCCAGACCACCGCCAGATCGCGGCTGCTGACCGCCTGCGGATCGAGCAGACCCAGCTTCACCGCCAACGCCTGCATCACCTCCAGCGGCGGCAGCCGCAGCGGGCCCACGGCGAACGAGGCCAGCACCGCACCCAGCAGTGCCAGCAACGCCACCAGCAACATCGTCCGCCCGCGACGGCGGCGCCGATCCGCCGGACTCATGCCTTCGGCAACGCCGCCAGGGCCTTGGCCAGCGCCAGCGCGCCCGCACCGGAACCGACACTGGTGTACTTCAGCTGCACGTCCGGCATCACCCAGACCCGATTGGCCTGCCCAGCCGGGGTCTGCTTCAGCGTCGGGTACGCCTTCCACAGGCCCTCGGCACCGCCGAACAGCTGCAGGTCATGCTCGGTCACCAGGATCACCTCCGGCGCTGCGGCGACCACGCCTTCATTGCTCAGCTGCGAGTAGTTCTTCACCCCCGCCTCGGTGCCGATGTTGACGCCGCCAGCCAGCGCGATCAGCTGCGCCGAGGCGCTGTCGGCACCGGCAACAGTCGGTGAGCCGCCAGCGCCGGTGGCCGACACGTGGATCAGTCGTGGCGCATGGCCCAGGCCCTTGCCAATCGCTGCAGCCTCGTCGAGCTGACGCTGCACCTGCGTGGCCAGTGCTTGCCCTGCCTCGGCCAGCCCTAGTGCAGCAGCGACCTTGCGCACCTTGTCCGGCGCTGGCTGCAGGTCATCGATGACTACCGCCGGCTCGCCCACTTCGCGCAGCTTCTTGGCCAGTTCGGTATGGCGGCGCAGGCTGTTGCCGAGGAACAGCGAGCCCTGCAGGCTCAGCACGCCCTCCACGCCAGTGGTTCGGTTGAACAGGAACTGGTGCGGCGCGGCCAGGCCGGCCTGGGTGGTGGTGTTGGTCGGCGCGGCAAATACCTGCTTGCCCAGCCCCAGTGCTTCGATCACCGCGATGACGTCGTCGCCACCGGCGATGATCCGGCTGGTATCGGCCACTTCGATATCGGCGCCATCATCGGAATGCACCTTGGCTGGGAGCACCGCCTTCTGGCCGTGCACGGCCGGCATTTCGGCTCCTGCCACGCGCTGCCAGCCTGCCGGCAGCGCGGTTTCCGCAGCGGCCGCCGTTGCTGCGGGCGACTCGGCAGGCGTATTGGCATCAGAGGGAGCCGACGAGCCGCCACAGGCAGCCAACGCCAGCGAAACAGCCAACGGAAGCGCACACAGGCGCAGACGGGACGCGATGTTCATGCACATTCTCCTTGCTGGCAGGGCGACGCGCACGCCGCCCCACCGTGTGACTTACTGCTTCGGGGTGATGCGGGTGATGCGGTCACCCTTCGGGTCTTCAGCGCCGCGCGACTTGTTCACCGCGAACACGTTGCCCTTGCCATCGGCGCGGACGTGGTTCGGCAGCGTGCCGCCATCAAGATTGGCGACCACCTTGCCGTCACCGTTCACCACGGTGACCGTGCCAGCGCCACGGTTGCTGACGTAGGCCAGGCCGGAGGCATCATCGAAGGCGACGTTCAGCGCGCCGGCGCCGACCGGCACATCGTGCAGCACCTTGCCGGCGGCCACGTCGACGATCAGCAGGTTGTCGGTGCCCTGCGAGGCCACGTACAGGCGGTTGCGCGCCGCGTCGAAGGCCACGCCCGAGGCACTGATCGAATTGCCCAGATCGATGACCTTCTCGACCTTGCCGCTGGCCACATCGATCACTGCCGCCTCCGGGGTGCCGATGCTGACGGTGAACAGCTTGCCGCCCTTCTCATCCAGCACCAGGCTCATCGGGGTGAACTTGCCGTCGTCCACGCCGGATTCCAGCGTCACCTGCGGCAGTTCCTTGAAGGTCTTCGCATCGAACACCGACAGGTGGTCCTCGCCGGTGGCAGAAGCGAACACCTTGCCGCGCGTGCCGTCGACCACCACGTCGCGCGCGTGCGGCACGGCATCGACCGGGAACTGATGGACCAGCGACAGGTCCTTCTGGCGATAGACCGCGATGGAATTCTGGCGGGTGTTGGTGACCCAGACATTGCCGTTGGTGTCATCCACGCCCACGCCGTAGACCGCATAGACCGCACCATTGGTGCTGCCCGGCACCTGCGCCGGGGTGATCGCCTTGGTCACCTTCAGCGACTTCGGGTCCAGCTTCAGCAGCTGCGACTGGGTCACCGGCGGGCGGCCCACGGCCGAGGTGACGAACACGGCATTGCTGGCCGCGCTGTACGCGGACTGGTACAGGCCCGGCACCAGCTTGTTGGACTGGGTGGCGAACTGCGCCTGGCCGGACAGCGGCAGCTGCGGCGACACGCGCAGCTTCAGCACCGTGGCCGCAGCCGGCTGGCTGGCGCGCACCACCACCGGATGGGTGCCCGGCACCGCGTCGGCCGGAATGCTCAGCTGGGTCTTGAAGTTGCCATCGGCATCGACCACCACCGGCTGGGCGTTGAGCACGCTGTCGCCACGCAGCAGGCTGACCTTCTGGCCCGGCACGAAGCCACGACCGACCACGTCGGCGGTGCTGCCGGGAACCACATTCTCACCGCGCGAGACAACCTCACCCTTGAAGGTGGCGTTGGCCGGCTGGTCGAACACGGGCTGGGCGGTGGCGGTCACCGCAAGCAACAGGCCGGCGGCGAGAGAGGTGAGATGGAAAGACGGACGGAACGACATGGAAGGCTCCTTGCACACGTAGGCCGCGCCACGTGGCGCGGGATTCATCGGTTGCCTGGGCCGCTGCACGTCGGCAGCCTCGCCTGGGTAGTGGGGTCGCACGGCATCGCGTGCGAAGGGATTCACTCAGCGGCGTTGTCACCGCCATTGGGCACGCCATCGCCGGCGCTGCGGTCGGTCACGCCGTACAGTTCATGCAGCGCGGCATGGAACGAGGCCGGCAGCATCGGGCCGTGCCCCAGACCCGGGAACTCGCGGTACTGCACGCTCAGGCCCGGCACCTTGCCCAGCCGCTCGGACAGCCGCATCGCCGCATCCGGGGTGGCGCCGCCGATGCGACGCAGGTGCGCGACCACGCGCGGGTTGTTCATGTCGCGCTTGCCACGATCACCGACTCGCTCGGCGCCGCCCAGCATCAGCCAGAGCTTTGCCGGCTGGCCATGCACGTTCTGCACGAACTGCTGTTCCGGATCACCCAGCGCCGCGCCCTGGCTCCACCACAGCGACGGGCTGGCCGCGAGGTAGGACTGGAAGGCGGCGGGACGGGTGTACAGCGCATTGAGCACGAACAAACCGCCCAGCGAGTGGCCCCACAGCGCTTGCTGCTGCGCATCGATGCATGCGCGGCGCTCGACTTCCGGCTTGATGCGGCGTTCGATCACATCCAGGAAGGCTGCGGCGCCACCGCCGACCGCCTGGGTCGTGCCACTCTCATCGTCGGCACGGTCAATCCAAGCGGTGTAGTCGTGGGTGCGCGCTTTGGAATCGATGCGCAGGTCGTTGTCGTAGCCGATCAGCACCAGCACCGGCGGCACCTTGCGCGCGGCCAGCTCGGCCAGCAGCGGCTGGTCCAGCACCATCGCCACGGCATTGCCGTCCAGGGCGTACAGCACGGGCAACGGGGCCTTGCTGGCCTTTGCCGGGAGGGCAAGGTTCACCCGCCAGCGGCGCTGCTGGTCCGGGCTGTCGACCACGAACTGCTCGAAACGGTAGCTGACCGCTGGCTCGTCGAGCACGGTATGGCCGATCTTCTGCAGCGGATTGCGCTGCTGGGCATGGGCGTACGGGGTGGCCAGGAGCAGACCCATCATCAAGGCAGCCAGGCCGCAGGCCAGCGGGCCACGGCGCGTAGGCGGGACGAAATGCTTCATCAGCGGCGGCAGAAGCGGCCCAGGGCCGCCGGTTCACAAGGGACCGCAGTCTACCTCAAACGCGAATGATTATCACATCGATCAAACGTCACGCTGTGTATCACGCGCGCGCATGCCCGGGTTGCACGAGAGGCAGCAGTTCCCCTATTTTGCCGCCCATCGGGGCATTGGATCGCCCCGCTTCCAGCGCAGCCATGGATGGCGGGCACTTGCCGCCATCCGGGGCGCGTTCATCTGCACACAACCGCCATGGGATTGGATCCCATGATTGTGAGAACCCTTGAAGCACACGGCACTGATCGCCCTTACCCTCGGCCTGCTTGCACCGCTGGCTGCCCATGCCGCGCAGGATCTGCCAACGCTCTACCAGGCCTTTGAAGAGGCCGGCAACTCGACGTTGAGCATGGACCAACTCAACCAGACGGTGACATTCACTGCCGTAGCACTGAGCGTTTCCAGCAACCTGGCGGGCGAGCCACTGATCGAGGCCGGCGATGACCAGGGCAATGTCCTGGCCCGGCTGACCAGCGACGACGAACAGCAGGCGGCCAAGCTGGGCGCACTGGAAGAAGGCGCGACTTTCACCGCCAGCTGCACGTTGCAGTTCAGCTCGGGCACCGATTACCTGTCCTTCGGCGATTGCGCCATCAAGTAAAGATGAAGCCGGCAAAATGCCGGCTTCATTTCTTTGCCTCTGTAGCGTCGAGCCATGCTCGACTCACGCATCATCACGGCCCCGTAGGCACCGGACCATACACATTCTCCTGCGGCGTGCCCGGCAGCAGCGAGAAGATCATGATCACGATCCCGCCGCCCGGCACCAGCGCCAGCAGGAACAGCCAGCCCGACTGGTTGCAGTCATGCAGGCGGCGTACGGTCACTGCGATCAGCGGCACGATCGTGGCCAGCCACATCACACACAGCATCACCACCATGCCGATCAGGATGCCGGCCAGCGCTTCGGTACTGTTGCGCAGGAGGATCGCCAGCACGCCGGCCAGCAGCATCACTGCCGTTGCGACCAGGAACAGGAACAGCTGGTACATCCAGTACTCGCGGCGGTTCGCGCGGCCCTCGAACTGGGCGTAGCGCTTCAACGGCAGAATCATTTCCTGCACGGCATCGATCCTTGAAAAAGTAGCCGCGCAGTGTGCCAAATGAACGCGTGCAGGACAATGTAGAGCCAAGCCATGCTCGGCTGTCGGGAGCCGTGAAGTGCTGCGAAAAGCAGTCGAGCATGGCTCGACGCCACATGAACCGGGTCAGCGGCCCTTCGCGGCGCGCGCAGCCTCGCGCTCGGCGCGCAAACGATCCAGCTTTTCCTTCAACTTGATTTCCAGCCCGCGCGGCACCGGGTTGTAGTACACCCGTTCGCCCATCGCATCCGGGAAACCGGTCTGGTCCAGTGCGATGCCCCCTTCGGCATCATGGTCGTACTGGTACTCGGCGCCGTAGCCCAGTTCCTTCATCAGCTTGGTCGGCGCATTGCGCAGGTGCAGCGGCACTTCTTCTGTGCCGCTCTCGCGCACATCGGACTTGGCCTGGTTGAAGGCCGCATAGCCGGCATTCGACTTCGCCGTGCTGGCCAGATAAAGCACCAGCTGGGCGAACGCGAGCTCTCCCTCCGGACTGCCCAGCCGCTCATAGATGTCCCACGCTTCCAGCGCCATGCTCTGCGCACGCGGGTCGGCCAGGCCGATATCCTCGATGGCCATGCGGGTCAGCCGGCGCGCCAGGTAAGACGGATCGCAGCCGCCATCGAGCATGCGGGTCAGCCAGTACAGCGCGGCGTCCGGGTTGGAGCTGCGCACGGATTTGTGCAGCGCCGAGATCTGGTCGTAGAACTGCTCGCCGCCCTTGTCGAAGCGGCGGGTACGATCGGCCAGCACCTGGGTCAGGGTCTGCGGCGTGATGCGCCCACCCTCCCCGCCCGCCAGCTCAGCGGCGATCTCCAGCAGGGTCAGCGCACGGCGCACGTCGCCGTCGGCGGCGGTCGCAATTTCCAGCAGCAGCTCGGGAGCGACCTCGATGTGCTCTTCACCCAGGCCGCGTTCGCGGTCACCCAGCGCACGCTCCAGCGCCTCAACGATGTCTGTGGGCGAAACGCCTTCCAGCACATGCACGCGGCAACGCGACAGCAGCGCCGAATTCAGCTCGAAGGATGGATTCTCGGTGGTGGCACCGACGAACAGGATGGTGCCGCGCTCGATATGCGGCAGGAACGCATCCTGCTGCGCCTTGTTGAAGCGGTGCACCTCATCCACGAACAACACGGTGCGGCGGCCTTCGGCGAAGCGTTGCGCGGCCTCGGCCAGCACCTGGCGCACCTCCGGCAGGCCGGACAGCACGGCAGAGATGGCGCGGAATTCCGCATCGGCGTACTCGGCCAGCAGCAGCGCCAGCGTGGTCTTGCCGCAGCCCGGCGGCCCCCACAGGATCATCGAATGCACGCGACCGGATTCGACCGCGCGGCGCAGCGCACTGTCCGGCGCCAGCAGGCGCTTCTGCCCGACCATTTCGTCCAGGGTGCGGGGGCGCATGCGCTCGGCCAGCGGGCGCATGTGTTCCCGATCGACGCTCAGCAGATCGGGTCCGGGGAATGAAGTGGAGCGATGTCTTGGCACCCGGTCATTGTACCGCGCCGCCCAACGGTAGCGCCGGACCGTGCCCGGCGGGCGGGACGCGATGTCTGGTAGTGCCGGCCGCTGGCCGGCAGATCAACAGCGTGTCAACCAAGGTTGACACCCACCAAGGCGGTGCCGGTTGGCACCCACCAGAGCAGGTAGGGCCAGGCCATGCCCGGCGACCACCATTAATTACCGATGACGTCGGTGCCCTTCGGCGGGGTGAAGCTGAAGGTGCCGGCCGCGAAGCCCGGGTTGCGCTTCCAGCCACTGAAGCTGATCACGGTACGCTGGCCAACCGCATCGGTGATTTCCATCTTGGCCAGGCCTTGGGCGTTGAAGCCCAGCGCGGCGTACTGGAAACTGGCTTCGGTCTCGCGCTTCGGCGACAGCGACAGCCACTGCAGGCCGTCGCGCTGCGCGGCCTCTTCGCTGACGTCGTACTGCTGCTCCAGCAGCGCCGGGTTGATCAGCGCGGTCAGCGGACTGTTCTGCTCTTCCTTGCCCTGCTCGCGCACGGTGGCCTGCTCCAGGTCCGGCTCGTACATCCAGACCTTCCTGCCGTCGGCCACGATCAGCTGTTCGTGCGGGCGCACGTATTCCCAACGGAACAGGCGCGGCGCCGACAGGGCCACGCGACCACTGGTTGATTCCTTCACCTTGCCGCGACTGTCGAACACCTGCTGGCTGAACTGGCCATCCAGGCCCTTCAGGCCGCTGGTGAAGGTCTTCAGGTCATCGCGGGCGCCAGCCCAGGCGCTGCCGGCGGCGGCGCAGGCCACGGCCAGGGTGGTGGTGGCAAGGAAACGGCGGAAGCGGAAGTTCATGCGGGAATCCTGTGGGCGCGGGCGCCAGGAAAGGTGGTTGCCAGTGTGCCCGGGGAAAGATGAATGGGCGATCAGGGCGACATTATGCCGCCCTGAACGTCCATCGGCGATTCAGCCACCGGATCCCGGCAGCTTGCCGTACAGCACCTGGCCGCGGAAGCCACGCCGCACTTCGCGATACAGCGCGCGGAACGCCGGATAGTCCTGCGGCTGGCACAACGCCTCTGGCCCACGCACTGCATTCTGCTGCAAGCGGTGGTGCACGATCACCTCCTGGCCCTCGCGACTCCAGTCCACCCGGTACTCGCCGGCGGCATTGGCGAAACGCTGGCTGGCCGGGATGGCGATGATCGGCGCATTGGCCGGGAACTGCAGGCGATAGGTTTCCTCGCGCAGGCTGGCATTGCAGTAGAACGGTGTCTCGTTGGCCGGCGCTGAGGCGGTGGCGTACAAGCCACGCACCGACTCGCCACCCGGCGGGTCCGGCACGGCCATGCCGCCGGCCACGCTGAAGTCGGCGTAGTCCTCGGCCTGGAACGCCATGCGATAGCCAAACGGCCGGGTCAGATCGACCGGCACGCCCTGGATCTGCAGCTGCCCTCGCCCATCGAAACCTGAGGCGGCCATGATCTGCTCTTCAGCGCGCGCACGGTTCTGCGCGTTGAGCTGGGAGAACTGGGCGCGCATGCCGATCTCGGCGTTCTCGCCCAGTTTCGGAATCGTCTCGCCGCGCAGGTTGCCGTTGGCGTCGAAGGTGAAACGCACCTCCATCGAGGTGGCATTGCGCTCCGGCGTATTGGCCGGGGTGCGTGCCAGCGTGGCGTCGCGGGTACGCATCACCGGCGCACCCAGATCACCTTCCGGCAGCTGACCGAAGCGCGCCCACGCGGTGGTCGAATCCAGGTAGAGATCAAACTCGGGAATGTAGGTGATGGCGTGGTTGAAGCGGCCCAGCACCGGAATCTTCGGCAACGTCGGGCCGCCACCTGCACCGATCAGCACCGGCGAGCTGGCGATGCCCTTGGCTGCCAGCAGCGCCTCCAGGATCGTCACGTGGTCCTTGCAGTCACCGTAGTGGTTGTCGAGGATGCTCTGCGCGCTGTTCGGCTCCAGCCCGCCATTGCCCAGGTACACCGCGACGTAGCGGATGTTCTGCGCAACCCAGCGATACAGCGCATCAGCCTGCTCGCGGCGGTCGCTGATACCCGCGGTGATCTCATCAGCCAGCGCCTGCAGCGCCGGGGTCACCTCGGCCGCCGGGCCCGCCTTGAGCTGGTAGGCGCGACCCATCTGCGACCAGTCACGATAGGTACTGGCCATGATGTTCGGGCCGAACTCCCAGCCCGCCGCCGACCAGTTCTGCGCCGGCATCGCCTCGCGACGCTGGTAGCGCCAGCGCCACTGCGCCTGGCCGTTCTTCACCGTCGGCCGATCGCTGCCCTGCACGCCGCGGCTGTCGATGAACATCGGCAGGTTGGCCGGCGCACTCAGGGTGACTTCGGCGTCCTCGTACTCGGTGAACACATTGAAGGTCTCCCACAGGCCGAAATAGCCCGGGAAGTACGGCGTGGCCTGGGTGCGGCGCACCTGGTAGTACAGACGGGTGCCCGGGGCCAGGTTCGGGAACACGATCACCCGCACCTTGCGGTCGGCATACATCGCCGCCGAGGCGCTGGAGTAGCTTTCCTGGGTGTAGATGCGGTCGGCCGGCACGTCACGGCGCTGGCCGTCGGCGGTGATGGTGTAGGCGCCAAGCACCTCCAGGGTTTCCATCTTCTCGCTGTAGCTCAGCCGCACCTGGCTGAACTGCTCGACCGAGGCCTTGGTCTTGAGCAGCACTTCGTAGGTTTCGGTCTGCACATTGCCGGCATCCGGCCGCACCTGGTAGTCGGCGCGGTAACGGACAATGCTGAAGTTATTGCTGGCTTCGGTATCGCCGCTGGTGGAAGGCGGCGCCGTGGCGGGCGCGGAGGTGGCGGTGTCTGCCAGTGCCGGGCCGGCAGCCAGGAAGGCTGCCAGCGCCAGTGCCAGCGCGCTTGGTACGGGGTGAAGCATGCGTCGGTTCCTTGGACGTCGTGGGGGATACGTCGGGTCCTACTTCGGCGGCGGCGGTGCCAGCACCGTGCGGTCGCCGTTGTGCTCGGGCGGGCTGACCACGCCGGCCGCTTCCATGGCCTCGATCAGTCGCGCTGCACGGTTGTAGCCGATCTTCAGCCGGCGCTGCACGCCGGAAATCGATGCACGGCGGGTCTCGGTGACCACCCGCAGCGCTTCGTCATACAACGGGTCGGACTCGTCGCCGGACGAACTGTTCTCGGGCAGGCCGGTGGCGCCGACGACCACGCCGTCGCCCATCGTCTGCACTTCGTCCAGCACGCCGTCGACATAGTCGGCAGGGCCCATCGCCTTGAGGTGCTCGACCACGCGATGCACTTCATCGTCGGACACGAACGCACCATGCACGCGCTCGGGTAGCGCGGTGCCCGGCGGCAGGTACAGCATGTCGCCGTGGCCCAGCAGTGTTTCCGCGCCGGACTGGTCGAGGATGGTGCGCGAGTCGATCTTGGAGCTGACCTGGAAGGCGATTCGGGTCGGGATGTTGGCCTTGATCAGGCCGGTGATCACGTCCACCGACGGGCGCTGCGTGGCCAGGATCAGGTGGATGCCGGCCGCACGTGCCTTCTGTGCCAGGCGCGCGATCAGCTCTTCCACCTTCTTGCCGACGATCATCATCATGTCGGCGAATTCGTCGATGAAGATGACGATGAACGGCAGCGTTTCCAGCGGGCGCGGCGCCTCGCCCAGTTCCGGGTTCGGCTTGAACAGCGGGTCCATCAGCGGCTGTCCTGCGTCCTGGGCTTCCTTCACCTTCTTGTTGAAGCCGGCCAGGTTGCGCACGCCCACTGCGCTCATCAGCTTGTAGCGGCGCTCCATCTCGGCCACGCACCAGCGCAGGCCGTTCGCGGCCTCCTTCATGTCGGTGACCACAGGTGCCAGCAGGTGCGGGATGCCCTGGTAGACGCTCAGTTCGAGCATCTTCGGGTCGATCATCAGCATCCGCAGGTCTTTCGGCGAGGCCTTGAACAACAGGCTCAGCACCATCGCGTTGACCGCCACCGACTTGCCCGAACCGGTGGTACCGGCCACCAGCAGATGCGGCATGCGTGCCAGGTCGGCCACGGTCGGGCGACCGGCGATGTCCTTGCCCAGCGCCAGGGTC
This sequence comes from Stenotrophomonas sp. YJH_SMC_4, assembly GCF_059371575.1. Lineage (NCBI taxonomy): Bacteria > Pseudomonadati > Pseudomonadota > Gammaproteobacteria > Lysobacterales > Lysobacteraceae > Stenotrophomonas > Stenotrophomonas sp. YJH_SMC_4. The sequence continues at coordinate 26,532 of NZ_JCAFUR010000006.1, read as the reverse complement.
AGCACACTGGCCGACTTGTCATATTCCTTCGAGCGCAGCAGCTCGGACAGGAAGATCATCTCGCGGGTGACGTTGGGGATTTCCAGGCCGATCACCGACTTGCCCGGAATGACGTCGACCACGCGCACCGACTTCACCGACAAGCCGCGCGCGATGTCCTTGTCCAGCGAACTGATCTGGCTGACCTTGATGCCCGGTGCCGGCTCGATCTCGAAGCGGGTGATGACCGGGCCGGGATTGGCGCCGACCACCTGCGCATCGATGCGGAAGTCCTTCAGCTTGAACTCGATCTGCCGCGACAGGGTCTCCAGCGTCTCTTCGTCGTAGCCCTTGGGCTGCGGCTTGGGATCATCCAGCAGCGCCAGCGGCGGCAGGTCCGAGCCATCACCGTTGACGCCGCGGAACATCGGAATCTGGGTATCGCGCTTGGCGCGATCGCTCTTCTCGATCACCGGCTCCGGACGCGGCTCGATCTTCACCGGCTCGCGCTTGGCGCGCACCTCGGCGTCGGCCTTGCGCACTTCCTGGCGCTCCTCGCGCATCACCCGGGTCTGCTTCCACTCGGTGACTTCTTCCTTCTTGCGTTCCAGCAACGGCGCCAGCGACATCACGCCGCGGCCGATCTTCTCCATCACCGTGAACCAGGACAGCCCGGTCGCGAGCGTGATCGAGGCCAGCAGCAGCACCAGCACGAACAGGTTGGCGCCCAGCGCGCCGAAGCCCACCGTGAGCGAATTGCCCACCAGCTTGCCGAGGATGCCGCCGGCGCTGGAGACGTCGCCACTGAACAGGCGCACGTGCAGGAAGCCGGTGCCGGCGATGAGGAAACCGACCAGGCCGACCAGGCGCAGCGCAGGATCCAGGTCGTTCTCGCCCTTGCTCTCGCGCTTGAGCCCGAACATGGCGATCCACGCCAGCGCGCCGAGCACCACCGGCAGCAGGAAGGCGATGTAGCCGAACAGCTGCAGCAGAACGTCGGCGATCCAGGCCCCGGCGCGGCCACCCAGGTTGTGCACCGGCGCGACCACGCTGCCGGTATGCGACCAGCCCGGATCAGTCGCTGAATAGGTGAAAAGACTGGCCGCCAGGTACAGCAGGGCCGGCGCGATGGCGATCAGGCCCAGATCGCGCCAGAGACGCTGGCGGCGTGGATTGTCGGTCGTCGCCGCCGCGGCCGTGCGACGTGACGCCTTGCTGTCGTCGGACTTGGAGCGTTCGGGGACCTGCTTCGCCACCTTAGACCATACCTTTGGAATGCGCTGTTAGTGATTGATAATAAATGAGACGGCGTCAGTTTTCAGTTATGCGACGTCCGGCAGGCCAATCCGGGGGCCGAAACCACTGCTGGATGACGGCGTTCCGTTCATCGGCTTGAATCGCCCTGCCCCAGCCGCCACTCTATGACCAGCCAAGGATGCTGCGCAAACATCGCCAGCGCCTTGTCCCATCTACCTTTTCGCGAGTTTACATGAGCACCAGCCTGCCCTCCCGCCACCAGCGCCTCGTCATCCTCGGTTCCGGCCCGGCCGGTTGGACCGCCGCCGTCTACGCCGCTCGCGCCAACCTGAAGCCGGTCGTCATCACCGGCCTGCAGCAGGGCGGCCAGCTGATGACCACCACCGAGGTGGACAACTGGCCGGGTGACGCCCACGGCCTGATGGGCCCGGACCTGATGGCGCGCATGCAGGCCCATGCCGAGCGCTTCGAGACCGAGGTCATTTTCGACCACATCCACACCGCCGACCTGTCGCAGCGTCCGTTCAAGCTGATCGGCGACAGCCACGAGTACACCTGCGATGCGCTGATCATCGCCACCGGCGCCACCGCCAAGTACCTGGGCATCCCGACCGAAGACGAGTTCAAGGGCCGCGGTGTGTCCGCCTGCGCCACCTGTGACGGCTTCTTCTACCGCGACCAGGACGTGGTCGTGGTCGGTGGCGGCAACACCGCCGTGGAAGAGGCCCTGTACCTGTCCAACATCGCCCGCAAGGTCTACCTGGTCCACCGCCGCGACACACTGAAGGCGGAAAAGATCATGCAGGACAAGCTGTTCAAGAAGGTGGCCGAAGGCAAGATCGAGACCGTCTGGCACCACCAGGTGGAAGAAGTGCTGGGCAATGATGCCGGCGTGACCGGCGTGCGCGTGAAGTCCACCCAGGACGGCAGCACTCGCGACATCGACGCCCACGGCTTCTTCGTGGCCATCGGCCACCACCCGAACACCACCCTGTTCGACGGCCAGCTGGCGATGAACAACGGCTACCTGGAAATCCGCTCGGGCCTGGGCGGCAATGCCACCCAGACCTCGGTGGAAGGCGTGTTCGCCGCCGGCGACGTGGCCGACCAGCACTACCGCCAGGCGATCACCTCGGCCGGCTTCGGCTGCATGGCCGCGCTGGATGCCGAGCGCTACCTGGACGCACAGGGCAAGGCCAGCTGAGAGGCTGACCCGCTCCGGTAGGGCCGAGCCACGCCCGACTCCGGATGAAAGGCCGACGCCAGTGCGTCGGCCTTTCTGTTTCATCTGCCCTATCCTTCCCTCATGCCTTCCCCCCGCTTCCTCGACTCCCTGCAGTCCATCCCCGCCACCGACTGGAATGCCCTGCACGACGGGCAGAACCCCTTCGTCAGCCACGCCTTCCTCTCAGGCCTTGAACAGCACGGCTGCCTGCGCGAGGACTGGGGCTGGCAGCCCCGGCACTTCACGCTCTGGGAAGGCGACAGCTTGGTCGGCGCCATTCCGGGCTACCTGAAGACCAATTCGCACGGCGAGTTCGTGTTCGACCATGCGTGGGCCAACGCGTATGCCCGTCATGGCCGCGACTACTATCCGAAGTGGCTGGGCGCGGTGCCGTACTCACCGGTCACCGGCCCGCGGTTGCTGGCCCGTCACGATTCAGATCGCGCCACCTTGCTGCCGGCATTGCGCGAGGCGCTGCCGGCACTGGACGTGTCCTCGGCCCATATCAACTTCCACACCGCAGTGGACGAGGCGCTGTTCGGCGATGACTGGCTGCTGCGCGAAGACGTGCAGTTCCAGTGGCAGAACCCGGGTGACTGGGCGACATTCGACCAGTTCCTCGGTGCGATGAACCACAAGCATCGCAAGAACATCCGCCAGGAACGGGCCAAGGTCACCCGCCAGGGCATCACCTTCCGCGTGGTGCACGGCGATGAAGCCAGCCGTGCCGACCTGCAGGCGATGTATCGCTTCTACCTGCAGACGTTCCTCGAGTACGGCAACGCCCCGGCGCTGACCGAGGCCTTCCTGCGCCATCTGGCCATTTCATTGGGCCGCGGGCTGGTGCTGTTCCTGGCCGAACAGGACGGCGAGCCGATTGCCGGCGCGCTGTGCCTGCGCGGTGGCGACACGCTGTACGGCCGCTACTGGGGCGGCGCCACCCTGCCCGGCCTGCACTTCGAGGCCTGCTACTACCAGGGTATCGAATACTGCCTGCGCGAAGGGCTGACCCGATTCGAACCGGGTGCACAGGGCGAGCACAAGCTGGCGCGGGGCTTCCTGCCGACGCTGGTGCGCAGCCGGCACTGGGTGGCCGATGCGGATTTCGCAGAAGCACTGCAGGACTGGTGCCGGCAGGAACGGCGCGATGTGCGGCGCTACCAGCAGGAGCTGCAGGGGCATGGACCGTTCCGCGTAGAGCCGTAGAGTCGGGCTTGCTCGACTGGCGCGGCGCCGGGAAGCGTGCCAACCAGGGTTGGCACCCACCAGGGCATAAGGTTGGTGTCTTCCAGTGCAATGGCGAGCACGCTGCGCTCAGGTGCACTGCCAGAAGTGCCCACTCACCCGACACGTCGCGCACCAGAACGTATAGAGCATGCCGCCGCTGCCCCACAGCAGCGTGCCCTCACTCGTGGTCGGCAGCGTCGAATCCAGCTGCATCACGAAGGGCATCTCCTCGCCGCAATCGATGCACGCCGGGTACCAGGCACGCTGCACCCAGCTGGGCGCGCCGCCCACGCGCGACAGGTTCTGCCGATGGTTGGACTGGCCCCAGTCCTGCTGCTGCCACCGCATGGTATCCATGGCGACCAGGCCGATCTCGGCACGCATCAGGTCACCGCTGTCGGTCGGCGTGGCCTGCACCTCCAGACGCTGGCTGGGGTGGCAGCTGGGCAGGCCGACGGCATCGTGGCGATAGAAGCGCACGGGCGGGTCTCCCCAGCCGCAGCAGTCCAAGCACAGGCCCAGCGTGATCTCACCCGCCGCGCCCGGCTGCAGCGCGGCAGCGTCGGTTCGCAGCAGGCGCTGCAGCGGTGCATGGCAGCTGCCACACAACGCTTCCAGCGGCCCTCCCATCTGCCCGGCATGGTGCACCTGCCCACCATTCCAGGTCGGGTGCAGGCGCCAGATACGCTTGCGCCAGCTCGGTTCGTCCGCCTGCTGCGCGCGATGCTGCTCGCGGCCAAAGCGGATGTGCAGCGGCCGCTCCCCATGCAGGCGGCGCGGCAGCGGCCCATCAGCCACGCCGGCCCAATGCGCCCAGACCTCAGCATCCAGCGCGCCCCAGTCAGCGAGGTAGCCGCGGGCAACGGCATAGCTCTCGGGCTGCGCCGCGAGCAGCAGCGCCCTGGCCCGCGCCATTTCGCGATCGTCATCGGCTTCGGCCAGAATCTGCGCCCACTGCACGGCAGTGGCAGACGGCAGGCCCCGCCACACCTGCGAAGCCAGCTGCAGCTCATTCTCACTGGCAATCGCCAGCAAGGCCTCCCAGTCGTCCTGCAGCACCTGCGGCGCCTGGTAGCTGGCGAATTCGATCACGCTGGCCAGCAGCTCACCGCGCTCGCCATCACGATAGCGACGCCGGGCCTCGGCACAGACCGGCGCAACCGCTTCGTCGGGCAGCAAATCCAGCGTCATGTCGAGAAAGGCCGAGCTGGGTGAACGCCGGGCAAGGGCCAGCCGCATCAGCGCACCGAGCTGGCCCGGCTGCTCAGTCGCCAGCGCCAGCAGCATGCTCTGGCTGTCGTTGCACGTGCGCGGGTTGTCGTGCACATCGAGGATGGCGGTAATCGCGTCACTCATGCGTGGGCTCCTTGCCGTTGGACGCTGATGGTGCCAGACATCAGCGGTCACCACGGCGAATACAATGGCGGCATGACCCGCCAGCTGCCCTGGCGCCTGGCTGATGCGCCGGACGCCCCCTTTCCTCTAGCCGAGACCGCGCTGCGCCAGCCCGATGGCCTGCTCGCCGTCGGCGGTGACCTGAACCCGGTGCGCCTGCTCAATGCCTACGCTGGCGGCATCTTTCCGTGGTTCAGCGAGGGCGAGCCGATCCTGTGGTGGTCGCCGGACCCGCGCATGGTGTTCCGCACCGAGGGCGTGCATCTGTCCAGCCGGTTCCGCCGCCAGCTGCGCAGCAGTACGTGGGAGGTCACCGCCGACACCGCCTTCAGCCGCGTGATGCGCGCCTGTGCGGCAGCACCGCGGCCCGGCCAGGACGGCACCTGGATCAGCCCGGCGATGGTCGAGGCCTACGGCCAGCTGCACGACCTGGGCTTCGCCCATTCGTTTGAAGTCTGGGACCGGCAGACCCTGGTCGGTGGCATCTACGGGGTGGCAATCGGGTCGATGTTCTTCGGCGAAAGCATGTTCAGTGGTGCCAGCGGCGGCTCCAAGATCGCCCTGGCCGCCCTGGCATCCACCCTGCATGGTTGGGGCTGGGAACTGATCGATGCCCAGGTGGAGAATCCGCACCTGCTGCGGATGGGCGCCGAGCACCTGCCGCGCGCGGAATTCCTGCAGCACGTGCGCCGGGCCGTGCGCGGTGACGGCCGGGAAGGCCCGTGGACCCAGGCGGTTGGACGCCTGCCAGCACGGCGTTTGGCCGGGGGTTAACACAAACTTTGCAAGCTGGCGCCGTCACGCGTAAAATACCGCGCCTTAGGCCCAGCGTGGCCGTTTTCTGAACCGCACAGGACTACATGTCGAAAGACGATTCCATCGAGTTCGAGGGCACCGTCAGCGAGACGCTGCCGAACACCACTTTCCGCGTTCGCCTGGAAAATGGGCACGAAATCATCGCCCATATCTCCGGCCGCATGCGCAAGAACTACATCCGCATCCTCACCGGTGACCGGGTCAAGGTTGAAATGACCCCGTATGACCTGACCAAGGGTCGTATCACCTACCGCATGAAGTAAGCGGTCGGCGCCTGGCGCCACTCGACAAGGCCAGCCCTGGTTGCTGGCCTTTTGTCATGCCCGGAATCCGGCCCTGCCGGAGGTCACCGTGACCGAGCTCACCGTGGCGTCGGTCAGCCCCGCTTGCGGCAGATTCGCGCCTGCAGCCGCCGCGGCATCGTGGGATCCGATCCAGTCCGGATCGCCACCCCCTCCCGATCATGAACGCCCTGCTCCCGCACGTCCTGCTGCCGGCAGTTCTGCTGGTCAGCCTCCCCCTGGCGGCATTCGCCGCTGAACCCAGCAAGCCCTCCAACGCGTCCGAGTGCATTGCCCTCGGCGCCAATCGTGATATCCGCCCCTCCAGCACGGAACGCGAGGTGCTGCTGCGCGACGGTGACAACCACTATCGGGTGCACCTGCAGAAGCGCTGCCTGGGCGCTGCCGCCTCGGCCAGCTATGTCTTCTTCACGCCCAGTACCCCTGAACGGATCTGCGGCGATGCCCGCAGCACACTGAAAACCGACAGCAACCACTGCACCGTGACCCGGATCGAACCGATCGATGCGGCGACCTTCAGGCGGCTGGCGCAGCAGGGGCGTTGAGTTGCAGTGCATGCGACAAGGGCGGCCGAAGCCGCCCTTGTCATTTCCAGTCTTTCACGCCAAGCCTGCGGCGTCAGCTCATTCCACCGTGACCGGCAGCAGCCGCTCCGGCTCGGCCTGGGTCTCGACCACCAGCTCGTCGTCGCGCACGTCGATGCTGACCTTGCCGCCGTTGACCAGCTTGCCGAACAGCAGTTCGTCGGCCAGCGGACGCTTGATCTTGTCCTGGATCACGCGGGCCATCGGACGGGCACCCATCAGCGGGTCGAAACCATGGTGGGCCAGCCAGTCGCGCGCGGTCGGGGTGGCCGACAGGCTGACGTGCTTGTCCTGTAGCAGCATCTCCAGCTCGATCAGGAACTTGTCGACCACGCGCAGGATGTGCTCGAAGCCCAGCGCCTGGAACTGCACCACCGCGTCAAGACGGTTGCGGAATTCCGGGGTGAAGCTGCGGCGGATGGTCTCCATCGCGTCGGTGGCATGGTCCTGCTTGGTGAAGCCGATCGACCGCCGCGAGGCCTGCGCGGCGCCGGCATTGGTGGTCATCACCAGCACCACGTTCTTGAAGTTCGCTTCGCGACCGTTGGTATCGGTCAGCACACCGCGGTCCATCACCTGCAACAGGATGTTGAAGATGTCCGGATGCGCCTTCTCGATCTCATCCAGCAGCAGCACGCAATGCGGCGTCTTGACGATCTTCTCGGTCAGCAGGCCGCCCTGGTCGAAACCGACGTAGCCCGGAGGCGCGCCGATCAGGCGGCTGATCGAATGCGGCTCCATGTACTCGGACATGTCGAAGCGGACCAGCTCGATGCCCAGCTGCAACGCCAGCTGCTTGGTCACTTCGGTCTTGCCGACGCCGGTCGGGCCGGCGAACAGGAAATTGCCGATCGGCTTTTCCGGGTTGCCCAGGCCCGAACGGGCCAGCTTGATCGCCGAGGACAGCGTCTCGATGGCCGGGTCCTGGCCGAAAATCACCATCTTCAGGTTGCGCTCCAGGTGCTGCAGCACATCCTTGTCGGTGGCACTGACCTGCTTGGCCGGGATCCGCGCCATCTTGGCCACGATCGCCTCGACCTCCTCGACGTCGATCAGCTCCTTGCGCTGCTCCTCGGGCAGCAGGCGCTGGCGGGCACCGGCCTCGTCGATCACGTCGATGGCCTTGTCCGGCAGCAGGCGGTCGCCGATGTGCTTCACCGACAGGTCCACTGCGGCCTGCAGGGCCTCGTCGGAGTAGGTCACACCGTGATGCAGCTCGTACTTGGACTTCAGGCCCTGCAGGATCTCGTAGGTCTCGCCCACCGTCGGCTCGACGATGTCGATCTTCTGGAAGCGGCGCGCCAGCGCCCGGTCCTTCTCGAAGATGCCGCGGTATTCCTGGAACGTGGTCGAGCCGATGCAGCGCAGCTCGCCCGACGCCAGCGCCGGCTTGATCAGGTTGGACGCATCCATGGTGCCGCCCGACGCCGAACCGGCACCGATGATGGTGTGGATCTCGTCGATGAACAGCACCGCGTTGGGCACCTTCTTCAGCGCGGTCAGCACGCTCTTCAGGCGCTTCTCGAAGTCGCCACGGTACTTGGTACCAGCCACCAGTGCGCCCAGGTCGAGCGAGTAGATCACCGCGTCGGCCAGCACGTCGGGCACCGAGCCTTCGATGATGCGGCGGGCCAGGCCCTCGGCGATGGCCGTCTTGCCTACGCCCGCCTCACCGACGTACAGCGGATTGTTCTTGCGGCGGCGGCAGAGGACCTGGATGGTGCGCTCGATCTCGTCGGCACGGCCGACCAGCGGGTCGATGCGACCGGCCCGGGCCTGGTCGTTGAGGTTGCTGGCGAATTCGGTCAGGGCATCTCCCTTGGGCTCGCCCTCCCCGCCTTCCATGCGGCTCTCGCCCTCCGGGGACGAAGACGACTGCTCGCCTTCATCGCCCAGCTTGGCGATGCCATGGGACAGGTAATTGACCACATCCAGCCGGGTCACATCCTGCTGGTTGAGGTAATAGACGGCGTGGGAGTCCTTTTCGCCGAAGATGGCGACCAGCACATTGGCGCCGGTGACCTCCTTCTTGCCCGAGGACTGCACGTGGTACACGGCCCGCTGCAGCACACGCTGGAAGCCCAGGGTCGGCTGGGTGTCGCGGCCATCGTCTTCCGCCAGGCGGGACACGGAGGCCTCGATGGCCTGCTCCAGCTCCTGGCGCAGGCGGTCGGCATCGGCACCACAGGCCTTCAGTACGGCCTGGGCTGACGGGTTGTCGAGCAGTGCCAGCAGCAGGTGTTCGACCGTCATGAACTCATGCCGGGCCTCACGGGCGCGCTTGTAGCACTGGCCGATGGTGTGTTCGAGGTCTTTGCTGAACATGGATTACTCCGGCGGCAGATGGGGACAATATGCGGCCTGACTACGCGATTTCCATCACCCTAGCGGATTGCTGCGTTCAGATGGCGTTAGCAGTACAGATCGCTTGATCTTCATTCACTCCAGGACAGCCCACCCAGCATGAGCGAACCCTACCTGAGCCGCTGGCGATTGCGGCGTGATGGCCCGGCCCTCCGTACGCCCCACGCCCGGCTCTGGCCGGTGCTGACCGCTGCGGGCGAGCCAGCGATGCTGAAGATCAGCAGCGAGACCGAGGAGCAGAACAGCCATCGCCTGCTACGCTGGTGGAACGGCGATGGCGCCGCCCGCCTGCTGGCCCACGAGGGGCCTGCGATCCTGATCGAGCGTGCCCGCGGTGACTCGCTGCGACAACGCTCGATCGAGGGCGACGATGACGCCTGCACCGCGATCCTGTGCCAGGTCCTGCAGCGGCTGCACCGGCCACGGAGCGCGCCGCCAGCGGAACTGGTCTGCCTGCGTAGATGGTTCGCCGACCTGCTGCAGCCAAGGGCTGTGCTGCCGCCACTGCTGGAACAGTGCAGATCACTGGCGGAGGGGCTGCTGCGTGACGAACAGGAGATCCGGCCGCTGCACGGCGACCTGCATCATGACAATGTGCTGGATTTCGGCCCGCGCGGCTGGTTGGCGATCGACCCGAAGCGACTGCTGGGGGACCGTGCGTTCGATTACACGACGATGTTCAGCAACCCGGACCTCTGTGGTCCGGGCATCCACGTTGCGACGCGGCCCGAGCGGTTTGCGATCCGCCTTGAGCAGGTCTGTGCGCTGGCCGAACTGGAACGCACACGCCTGCTGCGCTGGATCGCGGCCAGCACTGCGCTGTCGGCAGTGTGGTTCAGGGATGACGGCGACCCGGCCGATATCGACGAGACAGTCGCCCGGATGGCCCTGGAGGCGCTGGCGGAGAGGTGAGACCCGCGCTTGGCAGGTGCGCACCTTGGCGGGCACGCCCCATCCACGGTCGATACGGGCTTCTGCCTTGGTAGGTGCCCACCTTGGTGGGCACACCCATCCGGGATCGATGTGCCCGGACGAGAACCGGCAGCCGGTCAGGCCTTTTCCATCGTGCACAGCAGCGGGTGCTGGTTCATCCGCGAGTACTCGTTGACCTGGGCGACCTTGGTCTCGGCCACTTCGCGGGTGAACACCCCGCACACGCCGCGGCCGCGGGTATGGACGTGCAGCATCACCTGCGTGGCCTTGTCCAGGTCCATGCTGAAGAACTGCTGCAGCACATCCACCACGAAATCCATCGGGGTGTAGTCGTCATTGAGCAGCATCACCTGGTAGAACGGCGGCGGCGCCACTTCCGGGCGCGCGGCCTCTACGGCGACGCCGTGCTCGTGCTGGGAATCGGGGGAAGACTCATGGGGCATCGGGCCATTATAGAGGCTCGGGCGCGCCTGCGTCGGCCTGCCGCGGATTGGACGGCACGCACGCCCACCGTCACAATTGCACCCTCTCTCAACACTGTTTCACAGGATCTTCATGAAAAGGACCCTTCTCCCCGCCCTCCTGATCGCTCTGGCTGCCACCGGCTCCGCTGCCGCCGCAGACGCCGACAAGGCCGTGGCCCGCCATCTGGACAAGCTGGGCTACACCTACGAAGTCGATGAGGACGGCGACTACCGCATGGTCTTCGACGTCGAGGGTGACCGCACCCAGATGGTCTACGTGCGTTCGTCGGTGGAAGATTTCGGTACCCACAACATCCGCGAGATCTGGTCGCCGGCCTACAACGCGAAGACCAAGCAGTTCCCGGTGGCCGTGGCCAACCGCCTGCTGGAAGATTCGCAGGATGCCAAGATGGGCGGCTGGGTAAAGCAGGACACCACCGCCATGTTCGTGGTCAAGATCGACGCCGATGCCACTGCCGACCAGCTCAGCGACGCCATCGATGCGGCCATCCGCACCGCCGACGCCATGGAGCTGGAACTGACCAAGAAGGACGAGTTCTGAGTTGAACGCCACGCCGGACCCGCGCTGGGCACCGCACGCCACCGTTGCCACGGTGGTGGTCGACGGCGGCCGCGTGCTGCTGGTTGAAGAGACCATCGATGGCCGGCAGGTGCTGAACCAGCCGGCCGGCCACCTCGAGCCGGGCGAAAGCCTGGCCGAGGCAGCCCTGCGCGAGACCCGCGAGGAAACCGGCTGGACGGTGCAGCTGACCCATTTCATCGGCTGCTACCAGTGGACTGCCGGCGACGGCACTGCCTTCCTGCGCTTCTGCTACGCGGCGCGCCCGGTCTCGCACGACCCGGCGCAGCCACTGGACACCGGCATCGACCGCGCGCTGTGGCTGACCCCGGCCGAACTGCAGGCCGCCGGCGAGCGCCAGCGCAGCCCGCTGGTCTGGCAGGTGGTGGCTGATTACCTGGGTGGCCAGCGCCATCCGCTTTCGCTGGTCCGGGAGGTCGCATGAGCACTCCGCGCGTGATGGTGGGCGTCTCCGGAGGTGTCGACTCTTCGGTCGCCGCCTGGCGTCTGGTACAGCAGGGCGAAGCCGTGGCCGGCCTGTTCATGCAGAACTGGGCCGACGATGGCAGCGGCGACTGCCGCGCCGAGGACGACCGCCGCGATGCGGTGGCCGTCTGCGGCCTGCTCGGCATCCCGTTCCACTTCCGCGATTTCTCCAGCGAGTACTGGCAGGGCGTGTTCGAGCACTTCCTGGCCGAGTACGCCGCCGGGCGCACCCCGAATCCGGACGTGCTGTGCAACCGCGAAGTGAAGTTCAAGCACTTCCTGGATGCCGCCCGCGAGCTGGGCGCCGAACGCATCGCCACCGGGCACTATGCACGGGTGACCCAGCGTGGCCACCAGTGGCTGCTGCTGCGCGGCGCCGACCGTTCCAAGGACCAGAGCTACTTCCTGCACCAGCTGGGCCAGGAGCAGCTGGCGGCCACCCTGTTCCCGATCGGCGACCTGGAAAAGACCGACCTGCGCCGGATCGCGCGTGACGTCAGCCTGCCGACCCACGCCAAGAAGGACTCCACCGGCATCTGCTTCATCGGCGAGCGTGACTTCCGCGAGTTCCTCGGCCGCTACCTGCCGGCCAAGCCCGGCCAGATCCTCGACCCGGCCGACGGCAGCGTGATCGCCGAACATCCGGGCGTGTTCTATTTCACCCTGGGCCAACGCGAGGGCCTGAACATCGGCGGCGTGCGTGGACGCCCGGCCGCGCCGTGGTACGTGGTCGGCAAGGATGTGGCCAGCAACGTGCTGTACGTGGACCAGGACCGCGACAGCAAGTGGATGCTGTCCGAGCGCCTGCGTTCGGAAACCGCGCACTGGATCGCCGGTTCGCCGCCGGCACGGCGCTTCGAATGCACCGGCCAGACCCGCTACCGCCAGCCCGATGAGCCGTGTACGGTCCAGGTGCTGGACGATGGCAGCGTGCTGGTCACCTTCGCGCGCCCACAGCGCGCCGTTACCCCCGGTCAATCACTGGTGCTGTATGACGGTGACGTGTGCCTGGGTGGCGCGGTGATCGCCGCCACCGATGCGCCGCTGGAACAGCGCCTGCGCACCACCCCTTCCCCTTTTGAGGTAATCGCTGCATGAGTTTCACTGTCGACGACCGCGTCCTGGCCCTGGCCGGCATTGCCCAGGCCCTGCAGCAGGTACGCCGCATCGCCGATACCGGCCATTCCGACGCCGCCGCCGTGCGCACCGCCGTGGACAGCGTGTTCCGTGTCGATGCGTCCTCGCCGCAGGAGGTGTTCGGTGACCGCCATGCACTGAAGTCCGGCCTGCGCCTGCTGCACAACTACTTCCGCAGCCAGGGCCAGGACCCGATCCTGCCCAAGCTGGCCCTGTCGGTGCTGCAGCTGGAGCGCCGCTTCGTTCAGGATGGCGCCACCGTGAACAAGGTCGCCTCGGGCATCGAGCGCGCCCAGCGCCAGGCCACCGAACTGGGCGACAGCGGCCACCCGGACGTGCTGGCCAACCTGGGAGGCCTTTACGCCGACACCATCAGCCACCTCAAGCCGCGGGTCATGGTGCAGGGCAACCCGCACTACCTGGGCCAGGCTGGCGTGGTGGCCGAGATCCGCGCCCTGCTGCTGGCCGCGGTGCGCGCGGCGGTGCTGTGGCGGCAGCTGGGTGGCAGCTACTGGGACTTCCTGTTCAGCCGCAAGGCGATGATCGAGGCCGTGGACCGGCAGCTGGCCTGAGGGTGTGGGGTCAGAGCCCTTTTCCATGGAAAAGGGATCCGACCCCGTTGCTGTCTGCCCCAGCGGTCGGATCCCTTTCCGGCAAGGAATGGGCTCTGACCCCGAAGCCGCCAAGGCGCCGGAAAACCGGCGCATTCAGAATGCACTTCGAGGCATATCGACGTTAAAGAGAAAGGGGGTACGGCCGATACATCCTCCGTGCACCTCCCGAGAACGTCCATGTACTCACGCATTTTCATCCGTCTGGCCGCCCCCCTGGCTCTGACCCTGCTGCTCCCCTTCGCCATCGGTTTCGAATGGCCGGCCGCCCTGCGCTGGGCGATCCTGACCACGATGACGCTGAGCTGGCTCGGCTTTGCGTGGTGGACCACCCGCGCCCAGGCACACCGTTCCCCGGAACACGCCCGTGTCCTGCGTGAGCAGGACCAGCTGCTGACCGAACTGCGCAATTTCGTCGGCAACGAGATCGAGGGTTCGCGCGGCGAAGTGGAACGCGCCCGTGACCTGATCCGCCAGGCCGTCTCCAGCCTCGGTGGCAGCTTCGATGCGATGAACCGCAAGTCGCGCCAGCAGAGCCAGGCCCTGTCGCGCATCGTCGACCGCGCCGGTGACGAAGGCAACGCCGGCCTCGACGTTGCCCGTTTCGCCCAGCACGCCAGCCACCGCATGGAACAGCTGGTCGAAGCGCTGGAACAGGTGAGCGGCCAGAGCAGCACCACCGTGCAGCACATCGACCAGATGGCGCAGCACCTGGATGGCATCTTCGCGCTGCTGGAAGACGTCAAGTCGATCGCCGACCAGACCAACCTGCTGGCCCTGAACGCTGCCATTGAAGCGGCACGTGCCGGTGAAGCCGGTCGCGGCTTCGCGGTGGTCGCCGACGAAGTGCGCAACCTGTCCGAGCGCTCGACCACCTTCAACGAGCAGATCCGCAAGCTGGCACACAGCTCCAAGGACGCCATCGCCAAGGTGCGCGAGACGGTCTCGCACATGGCCTCGCGTGACATGGACCGCTCCCGCGAAGCGCGCCAGGAAGCGGCGGCGATGCTCGACAACGTCGCGCAGATCAACGCCTCGCTGGGTGACGGCATGCGCGAAGTGTCCGAGTGCGCCCGTTCGATCGATGGCAGCGTAGCCGAAGCCGTGCGCGCCCTGCAGTTCGAAGACATCGCCACCCAGGCGCTGGGCGGCGTGCACACCCACCTGGACCGCCTGACCGCGATCAACCGCGAAGCGGTGGCCCTGCAGGAACTGCTGCACCGCAATGGCGGCGTGTTCGACGAAGAGATCGCCACCGCCCTGCAGCGCACCGGCAGCCGCCTGCGCGAACTGCGCAGCGAATGGGAACGCCCGCCGCACAAGCCGGTTGCCCAGCAGAGCATGGGCGCCGGCACCGTCGAGCTGTTCTGACCCTGATGTCCGCTGCCCTCGTCGGCAGCCCGCAAGGCCCCGGTTCGTCCGGGGCCTTTGCCTGTGACCCGCCGTTGGATGCATCCTGTACCCGCACCATGACCCTGATCCGCGCCCTGCCCTCTCTCACCGATACCGAGCGCCCGCGCAACGCGAGCGTGCGTGAGCAGCTGCAGCAGCTGGAGGATGTGGCACGCGAGGAGATCCGCGAACTGCAGCAGCTGGCGGACGCGCGCCCCGCCCCGTCGCGGGCGGACGAGGCACTGCTGGGACTGGCCTGGGACCTGGGGTTGGACGGGGAAGCGCTGAAGTAGATCCACGCCATGGGTGGACGGCTTTCATCCGCCGGTGTGACGTCTGGCCCTCGCCGCAACATCCACGCATGGCGTGGATCTACCGGGGTGGCGAAATCGTTGTGGCATGATCCACCGATCCCGTTCATGGAAGACCGATGGCCATCACCCTGATCGCACTCCTGCTGATCGAGACCGTCCTTCTGATGGCCTGGGTGGCCGGTTATTTCAGTTGGGGCATCACCCTGTTCAACGAACGCATCGCGGCGTCACCGGCCATGCAGGCCCGGCTCTCGCTGGGCAGCCTGGAACGTGACCTGCCGCAGGACAGATGGCTGCAATTGGCCTTCCATGCGCTGCCCGATGGCAGCATGGCGTTCCGCGAGAGCTTCGCGCCAAGCTTCGGCCTGCGCTACTTCCCGGTGATGCGCGGTCGCATCGTACTCAACGCGCGACGGCACGAAGTGCGGGTGATCGGCCTGTGCAGCTGATTCGTGGCGATCCTGTCGCTGCTGCTGTTGCCGCTGGTGGCGATGCGCCCGATGGTGGCGCCCATGCTGCTGGTGCTGCCGCTGTTCCTGGCCAGCTATCTGGTCCAGAAGCGGCGCTATGCGGCCATTGTCGAGGCATTGCGCATGCAGTTGAAAGCGGATTTTCCGAGGTAGATCCACCCCATGCGTGGATGATCGAGAGGCACAGGCATCCGTGCCGACCAACGGTCGGCACCCACCAAAGCGGGTTGCGGTAGATCCACGCCATGCGTGGATGGTCGCCATGCGGCGCCTGCTTAGGTATCCGAGACACCCTTTCCGTGCCGACTGAGAACACCCGAGACAATCCCCGCGCCAATCGCGCCGAAACCGAAAGCGATGACATTCCTGACGGTCGATATGAGCAGCGCGAAGTTCAGTTGCCACGCGGTAGGAGGTAACCACCTGGAAATGTCCTGCAGCCGATCAGATAGCAGCTCGAAGCTCAGATAGTTCACGCTTGCACTGAGTATCAGGAGACTTCCAAACACACATTTCGAATGGTCGCCATGTACGTTTCTTCTGCAGAAGAGGTAGAAAACCAGGTAGAAATTGATCACCAACGACGCAATGGCGCTGGCGAAACTACCGTCGGCCGTGATGAAACGCGCCTCCGGCAGCCGTGCCTGAAGCTCACTGAGCCCACCCCAAGTGCAGAGCGCGACGACAACGAACATCTCGACCATGCGCATGTCGCTAGTTCGGGAAGGATCGTCGATCCATTCCCGGAAGCGAACAGGCAAACTCTTCGCGTCGCAATCCTCGCCCGATCCTGCTGATGAAATATTGCGCAACTGAGGAATCATCTACTCAGCGCACCAGCATCACTTCCCCACTGGCATCGGTGCGCAGCGAAACCGGCTGTGGCTGGCGCAGCCACTGCGCCAGGTCGCGCGGGCTGAGCGGGCGCGAGTACAGGTAGCCCTGGATCTCGTCGCAGCCCTGGCGGCGCAGCATGTCCTCTTCCTGGTGCGTTTCCACGCCCTCGGCCACCACCTTCATGCCCAACGCGTGGCCCAGGTGCACGATGGCCTGGGTCACTTCAGCCGTACCCGAATCGTGCAGCATGCCCTGCACGAAACTGCGGTCGATCTTCAGGCGCCCCACCGGGAAGCGGTTGAGGTAGTTGAGATTGGAGAAGCCGGTGCCGAAGTCATCCACCGCCAGCGGCACGCCGTGCCGTTCCAGCACGTCGAAGCAATGGCGCAGGATGTCGGTGTCACGGATCAACGCCGACTCAGTCAGTTCCAGCTCCAGCCGCTGTGGTGGCCAGCCATGGGCGTGGCAGATTTCGATCACGCGCTCGGCAAAGCCGCGGTCTCGCAGCTGTACCGCAGAAACATTCACCGCAATGCGGTCGAAACGCAGTCCGGCACGGTCCCAGGCGGTTGCCTGGCGGCAGGCCTCATTCAGCACCCAGTCGCCGATCCGCACGATCTCGCCGCATTTTTCGGCAATGGGGATGAACTCGGCCGGGCTGCAGTAGCCGATCCCGGGGCGGTGCCAGCGCAACAGTGCCTCGATCGCCGGCGGCTCGCCGTGGTGGGCGTGCAGCAGCGGCTGGTAGGCCAGGCTGAACTCTTCGCGCTCGATGGCGCCGTGCAGGGCATGCTCCAGCTCCAGCTTGCGCTGGATGCGGGCCAATGCGTCCTGGCTGTAGTACTGGTAGGTGTTGCGCCCCGCTTCCTTGGCCGCGTACATCGCGGCATCGGCGGCACGCAGCAATGAATCGAAATCGGTCTGTGCATCGCCCAGCATCGCGATGCCGACGCTGGCGCCGACCTTCAACGTGGTCTCGCCACGCCGCAGTGGCTCGGCCAGCGAAGCGATCAGCTTGCGCGCGACGTGGCCGGCGTCTTCCGGCTCGGCCAGGTCGCGCAGTACCACGATGAATTCATCACCACTGAAGCGGCCGAACAGATCGTTGTTGCGCAGGTTCTGGTGCAGGCGCGTCGCCGCGGCCTTCAGCAGTGCATCACCGGTGGCGTGGCCGAAGCTGTCGTTGATGGTCTTGAAGCCATCCAGGTCGATGAACAGCATCGCCAGCGATGTGCCACGGTCACGTGCTTCTTCGATGGCCTCTGCCGTCTGCTCGCCGAGCAGCACGCGATTGGGCAGGCCGGTCAGCAGATCGTAGTGGGCCAGCAGTTCGATGCGCTCGTTGGCCTCGCGTTCGCGGGTGATGTCACGGAACAGCACCACGAAGCGCGGTGGCAGGCCGTCACGGCGGTCCAGCTCGATCAGCACCTGCACCCAGACGCGCAGGCCGGACTGGCGGTAGAAGCACAGGTCCAGCTGCTCGGGCAGCCCGCCGTTGGCGATGCGCGCCAACGCCGCTTCGAAGGCATTGCGTGAGTCCTCGGTGTACAACGCCAGCGCCTGGTCGAGGGTGATCGGTTCCTTGCGCAGGCCGTGAATGCGATAGCACTCCTCGGTCCACTGCATGTGCCGGGTCTTCACCTCGATCTCGCAGCCGCCGATGCGGCCCAGCGCGGAGACGCGGTTGAGCAACTCGGTGCGCCAGCGGATCAACGCGTCGGTCTGGTGCTGCTCGGTGATGTTCTGCACCTGTCCGAGCAGTCGCTTGGGCTGTCCGTCCATGTCCAGCAACGGCTGCATCCACAGCCGCAGGTGCTGCGACGGCTCGTTGCCCCGGGTCAGTTCCAGTTCGAGATTGGCGGCACGGCCATCGCGCCACAACCGCCGCCACGCCGCACGCAATGCGCCACGTGAACGTGGGTGCAGCTGCTTCAGCCAGCGCCGCTGGCCGGGTACGGCGCCCTGCTCCAGCGCAAGCATCGAACGCAGCTCCGGCGACCACCAGAAATGACCACTGTTGGGGTCGAACGACCAGCTGCCCATGCTGGCGATGCGCTGGGCCTCGCTCAGGTGAAGCTGCTGTTCCTGCAGCAGCCCTTCCAGCTGCTTCTGCTGTTCGATATCGGTATGGGTACCGACCATGCGCAGCGGCTGGCCATCGGCGGTGCGCGCGACCACGCGGCCCCGGTCCAGTACCCAGCGCCACTGGCCATCGGCCTGGCGGAAACGGAACTGCGCGCTGTACTGCTCGCTCAAGCCACGCAGATGCTCTTCCAGTGCGGCCCGCACCTGGGCGATGTCCTCGCCGTGCACGCGGGCCAGCATCTCGGTGGCGGTTTCATCGCCCACTGCCGGGGTGCGCACCACACGGTCACTGGGAATGTCCCAGTCCCACAGGCTGTGGCCGGCACTGTCCAGCGCCAGCTCCCAGCGCCCACCGCCGCCGAGCGGCACCGGTTCGGGAATGCTCAGCGTGAAGGCCAGCAGGTTGCCGGCGCCATCGTGCACGGCGCGCAGGTGGCCATCGTAGTGCCCGTGCGGGCCACCCGGCAGCGTGCAGGCCACGATGCCGCCATCGGCGGCCATCAGGCGCAGATCTTCCAGCATCGGCGCATACGCAGCCACGGTGGCCGGCAGGCCATGCTCGCGCGCAGCCGGATTGGCCGCCAGCGGTCGGCCCGTGCGGTCGACGATGACCAGCGCCGACGCAAGCGGGTGCTGCAGCAGGCTGGCGATGATCCCTTGGTCCACGCGATCTTGCTCCGGATGACACGCCCGTCAGCGGGGCACGCAGTGGTTAACGGCGCCTGCGGCGGATAATTGAGTGGTCTGGGCGCACCTGCGCGGTAAGATGGCCGGCGCCCCTTTCAACCAGCCCGTCCATGCCTGCAGAACCGACCGGCACCGCCCTTGTACCCGATCCGCGGATGGCGCAGGCGCTGAGCCGCGACCGGCGACGGGTGGTCCTGAGCTACCTGGTGATGGCATTGGCCTGGATGATCGCTTCCGACAGTGCCGTGCAGGCGCTGGTGCCGGATCCGCAGCAGGCGGCGATGTGGCAGAGCGTGAAGGGCTCGTTCTTCGCACTGGCCAGTGCCGGCCTGCTGTATCTGCTGCTGCGGCCGCTGGCCGAGCATGTGCTGCACACCCATGCGCGCCAGCAGGCCTCGGAGCTGCGCCTGCGGCAGATGTTCGAGGGCAACCCCGGCCCGATCCTGGTCTACGACCTGGACACGCTGGCGATCCTCGATGCGAATCCGGCTGCTTGTACCGCCTTCGGCTGGGAGCGTGACGAACTGCTGGAGCAGACCATCGACGCGTTGTGGCCGCCAGGCCAGGACCAGGCGCTGCAGACCAAGCTGGAGGCGATCCGCGAGGCGCCGGAGGAACTGTGCATCCTGCGTACCCAGCTGCAGCTGCGTGACGGCTCGCTGCGGCAGATGGAACTGCGCTCCAACGCCATCAGCTATGACGGCCACAACGCCCGCTTGTTGATTGCCATCGACCGCACCGCCGAAGACCTGGCCCAGCTGCGCCGTGACCAGGCGCTTGCGCGGGTGGAAGAAGCCCACGAACTCGCGCGCATCGGCGCCTGGGAACTGGACCCGTCCACCGGCATGGGCCGCTATTCCAACCAGGTCTACCGCCTGCTTGGCCGCCGGCCGCCGGAAGCCCGCCGCTGGCACCGCTTCGACGAGCTGCTGGTTCCCGCCGACCCCGCCACCGCCACCCAGACCGAACAGCTGCTGGCCGACCTCTGCTCGGGTGATCCGGTGCAGGTGGACGTACTGCTGCCCCTGCTGTCGATGGACGGACGCGCCCTGATGGTGCACCTGCGTGCCGCCAGTGGTGTCGATGAGTCCGGCCGCAGCCGCGTGCTGGGCACCCTGCAGGACGTGACCGAGCGGGAGCAATCGCGGCGCCTGCTACGCGAGCGCGAGGAGCAGTTCCGCGAACTGGTGCGGGTGCTGCCCGATGGCGTGGTGATCCTCTCCGACGAGCACGTGCTGTACACCAACGCCTGGGCGGCCAGCCTGTTCGGCTATGGCAGCCATACCCTGCTGGGTGAGCCGCTGTCGGCGCTGGTCGCTGCCGGTGATCTGGCCCGCGTCCGCGGCCAGCTGCGTGCAGGGCAGCCACACCTGGGCCCCGGCCACAGCAGCGTGGTGGCCATGCAGCGCGCCGACGGCCGCAGCTTCCATGCCGGCCTGGCGGTGGGCGAGGTTCGCTATGGTGGCCGCGACTGCAAGCTGCTGATCGTGCGCGACCTCAGTGATTCCGAACGGACGCGCAGTGCACTGGAAACCAGCAACCGCGAACTGCAGGCGATGGCCGGCCGCCTGTTCTCCCTGCAGGAAGACGAGCGCCGCGCGATCTCGCGCGATCTGCACGACGACATCGGCCAGGCGATCACGGCGATCAAATTGTCCGCCCATGCCGCGCAGGACGAGCACGATCCGCAACGCCGCGCCGAGGACCTGGCACAGATCGTCAGCCTGGCCGACACCACGGTAGCCAAGCTGCGCGACATCTCCACCCTGCTGCGCCCTCCGCAGCTGGACGCGCTGGGCCTGGAAGCAGCCCTCAGCTGGCAGGCACGGGTGCTGTTCCGTTCTTCGCAGGTGGAGCTGCTGGCCGAGATCGAGCCCCTGCCTCATCGCCCCGACAACAGCATCGAACAGGCCTGCTTCCGCATCGCACAGGAGAGCCTGACCAACGTGCTGCGGCACGCACGCGCGAGCCAGGTGCACCTGCAACTGCGCGACATCGGCAAGCGCAGCCTGCACCTGCAGATCCGCGACGACGGCGAAGGTTTCGACCCGGACGGCCCGCGCGGCCTGGGTCTGATCGTGATGCGCGAGCGCGCGCAGAGTGTCGGCGGCCATGTGCGCATCGAGTCCGCACATGGCGAAGGCACCCTGATCGACGTTCACCTCCCCTACCAGGCGGCCAGCATGGCCGCCGTTGAGTCACCGGAATACTGAGCCTATGTGGAATCCCAACCAGCCGCCGGTCAGCATCGATGATGCACCCGATCGCCTCGGTGCCGGCAACCCCGAGCTGCAGGCGATGGTCGCCGAAGCGGCCTCCGGCGGCACCACGCTGATGCTGATGCACGTGGACATCGACCACTTCGCTTCAGTCAACGAGAACATGAGCGCCGAGGTGGGTGACCAGGCGCTGGTGCTGGTGGCGCAGCGGCTGCAGTCCTACCTGCGGGGTCGCGGCAAACTGTGGCGGCATGGCAGCGACGAGTTCCTGATCGCAGTCCCGCGCAACGCCGACGTGCCGCTGCCGGAGGACTTCGCCGAGGAGATCCGGCAACAGATGGAGTTGCCCCTGTCGGTGCTGCCGTACACGCTGTTCATGACTGGCAAGCTGGGGGTGAGCCTGTGCCCGGAACACGCCAGTAACGCCTCGCGACTGCTCGACCACGCCGAGGATGCGCTGTACCAGGCAGCCCGCGAAGGTGGGAACGCGGTGCGCATCCATGCAGTGGATACCCCGCCGAGCGCGCACAGCGAGAGCATCATCGCGCGCCAGATCGTCGACGCGATCCCCAACGGTGAGCTGAAGCTTCGCTACCAGCCGCTGGTCAGTGCCCGCGACGGCCATGTGGTGGGCATGGAGGCGCTGCTGCGCTGGCAGTCCCCCACGCTGGGCATGCTGGTGCCGGAGCGCTTCATGCGCACCGCCGAGCGACTGGGCATCATCGTGCAGATCGGCACCTGGGTGCTGGAGGGCGCGCTCAAGCAGGCCCGCCTGTGGCGCGACCAGGGCTTCGACGACTTCACCATTGCCGTGAACGTCTCCACCCTGCAGCTGCTGCGGCCGAACTTCTTCGCTGAAGTGATGGGCCTGATCCAGGCCGCGGGCGTGCCGGCACAGATGCTGACGCTGGAGATCAACGAAAGCGCGCTGACCAACAATGTCAATTTCGTGCACGAGACACTGGCCAACCTGCGCAACGAAGGCATCAGCCTGAGCCTGGACAACTTCGGCACCGGCGATTCCAGCCTCAGTGCGCTGGTGCGTTACCCGGTGGACAAGCTGAAGATCGACCGCAGTTTCATCAAGAGTGCACCAGCCGGCAACCGCGAAGCGGCCATCGCACGCGCGATCATCGCCATGGGCCACCAGCTGGGCATGACTGTCATTGCCAACGGCGTGGAATCGCAGGCGCAGCTGGGCTTCCTGCGCCGCAACGACTGCGACGTGTTCCAGGGCTACCTGTTCGGCGAACCGATGTCGGCCGATGCCGCCGGCATGACCCTGCGCCGCCGCTACCTGCGCCCGGAAGCCTTCGCCGAGACCCGCCCGGACCGCACGCTGCTGCTGCTGGACGACGAGGAGAACGTACTGCGCTCGCTGGTTCGCCTGTTCCGGCGCGATGGCTACCGCATCCTGGCCGCTGGCAACGTGCGCGATGCATTCGACCTGCTGGCGATCAACGACGTGCAGGTGATCCTGTCCGACCAGCGCATGAGCGACATGAGCGGCACCGAGTTCCTGGGCCGGGTGAAGATGCTGTACCCGGACACGATCCGGCTGGTGCTGTCCGGCTACACCGATCTGAACACGGTGACCGACGCGATCAACCGTGGTGCGATCTATCGCTTCCTGACCAAGCCGTGGAACGACGATGAGCTCCGCAAGCACATCCACCAGGCGTTCCGCACCTATGAGGAGCAGCGTCGCAGCAACGCCGGTCCGGCGCCTGCCGAGAGCGGGGATGGCGGCGAGGATCGCCCGCTGCGGTAACGATCCCGTCTGGTAGAGCCGGCCGCTGCCGGCTGCTCTCGATGCCTGGTTCAAGGAGGTTGCCGGCCAGCGGCCGGCACTACCCGAAGCGCGAACCCGGTCGGGGACAAGCCCTGGTAGAGCCGGCCGCTGGCCGGCTGCTCTCGATGCCTGGTTCAAAGAGGTTGCCGGCCAGCGGCCGGCACTACCCGAAGCGCGAATCCAGGTCGGGGACAAGCCCTGGTAGAGCCGGCCGCTGGCCGGCTGCTCTCGATGCCTGGTTCAAAGAGGTTGCCGGCCAGCGGCCGGCACTACCCGAAGCGCAAACCTGGTCGGGGACAAGCCCTGGTAGAGCCGGCCGCTGGCCGGCTGCTCTCGATGCCCGGTTCAATGGGGTTGCCGGCCAGCGGCCGGCACTACCCGAAGCGGTCAGCGCGGCTGCTTCACCGGCAGCACCACGCGGAAGCGCGAGCCCACGCCTGGGGTGCTGTCCAGGTCGATGCGGCCATGGTGCTTGTTGATGATGCTGTAGGAGATCGACAGGCCCAGGCCGGTACCGCTGCCCACCGGCTTGGTGGTGAAGAACGGATCGAAGATGCGCTGGCGCAGTTCCGGCGAGATGCCGCCGCCAGTGTCTTCAAATTCGACCCATACCTGGTCACCGTCGACACCGGTACGCACGGTGATCGTGCCACGCTCGGCAATGGCGTGGCCGGCGTTGAGCAGCAGGTTCATGTAGACCTGGTTCAACTCGGACGGCAGGCATTCCACCAGCGGCAGCTGGCCGAACTCACGCACCAGGGTGACCTTGTACTTGAGCTCGTTCCAGATGATGTTGATGGTCGATTCCAGCCCTGCGTGCAGGTCGACCAGCTTCCACGATTCGTCGCGGCCGGAATACGAGAAGTCCTTCAGGTCACGCACGATGCGGGTCACCCGTTCGATGCCTTCGCGCGATTCGGCCATCAGCTGCGGCAGGTCGCGGCTGATGAAATCGATGTCCAGGCGGTCACGGATATCGTCGATTTCCGGAATCAATGCCTTCGGGTCGGGCGCACGAAGGGCGCGTTCGTAGGCTTCGATCACCGTGAACAGGCTGCGCAGGTACTCCTGCAGGCTGCCCAGGTTGGAGTGCACGTAGCCGATCGGGTTGTTGATCTCGTGCGCCACGCCGGCAGCGAGCTGGCCGATGGACGCCATCTTTTCCGACTGCAGCAGCTTTTCCTGGGTACCGTTGAGGCGCAGGTAGGCCTGGCGCAGCTCGGCATGGCGCTGCTGCAGCTCGCGCTCGTAGTCTTCCTGCCCTTCGATATGGCGGAACAACGCCAGGAAGTGCCCTTGGCCGACCGGGCCGTGGTGGTAGAGGTGGGCGATGACCACACCCTCCCCCAGCGGCAGGCTGCCGTTCCAGTGACCATGCTGCCGCGCCTGTTCCAGCGCATCGGGTGGCAGCAGCTCACGCAGCCGCTGCGGCGGCAATGCACCGTCCTCCCCACCGGCCAACAGGTTCTGCGCAGCCGGATTGGCCAGCGCCACCTGCCCGTCTTCAGTGAACAGCAGCAGCCCTTCGCGCAGGCGCTCAAGCAGGGCCTGCAGCACCGGCTGCGGAGGAAGGGGGGCGGTAACCAGGGCGTTGGCAGCGGACACGGCGACTCGGGACGTTCGAACAGGCGCCCAATATACGCGGTCACGCAGCGGGCTTCAGCCCGCGGGGGTGGGTAGTGCGACCGCCGTCGCGTCAGGCGACGGCGAGTGGGCGGCGGGCAGTGACGGTGTGTGACTGGCCCTTGGCGTCATAGGCCGAGGCGTCTTCGGTACGGCCCAACTGGCGCAATGCCCAGTTGACTTCGCGTCGGCGCCGCGAAAGCAGCACGCCATTGGCGCGGTTGCGCTCGGCCAGCTCCTGCAGCTGCTCGCCCTGCCCCACCGGCGGCGCGCCTTCCAGCGCACGCAGCGCTTCCAGCTTGGCGCCGGTGGCCCGGATCAAGGCGTGTACGTCGTGCTCGACCAGGGCCTGGCGTTCAACGTCCAGGGCCTGGGCGAGGCGCTGCAGCGGCTCGCTCATCGCCGCGGTCATCCGTGCAGCTGCTGGTCCAGATCGAGCATGCGCGATGCGATCGCGTCCGGATTGATCTTGTAGGTGCCGTTCTGCAGCGACTCGCGCACGGCGGCCACGCGCTGGGCGTCGATCGCCGGGGCGGTGGTCAGCTCACGCTCGATGGCCTGCAGATTGGTGGCCTCGCCGGTCAGGCGCAGGCTGTCGGCCGCCTCGACCGGGCGCGCCGCCGCATCGGTGCTGACGCCGGGCTTGTTGGCCGGGGTCGTCACGCTGCGCAGTGCCTGGGGGACCTGCAGGTTGCCGTCGATTTTCTGGCTCATGGGGTGTCCTGGAGTTGCCGTTCACAAGGGATAACGGCCGCAGGGCCGTGATCTTTAGGGATATTTTGCGGTAATTCAACGCGCCACGATTACGTCACCTGCGGCATCGACCGTGCCCTGCACGATCCGCCGCGAGGACAGGTTCTCGACCGAGACCCGCTCGTTCTCACCGGCATCACCCATCGCACGGCCGGCAATGCGGACCTCGACCGAACCGCGACGCGACACCAGGGCTACATTGTCTCCTCGCTTGATGAGACGCTGAACCACCAGGTCGTTGTTCGACAGCAGGGCCCCGGCCTGCAATGGACGGCGGGCGATGCGACCGATCGCCGCGTTGGGATCGGCCAGCACGGCACCGGCAATCCGGGCAGCGTCACGCTGGGCAGTTGTGATATCGGCGGCGGTGAGGGTTTCTCCAGTGCCGATTCCACGGTTGAGCACCAGCACGGTCTGGTTACGCCGCACCTTCACCGGTACGAACAGGCGCCAGCCGCCCGCATCGGGGCAACTGACCTCTACGGTGGTGTTGGCGGTGGGCTGCACCTGCAGCGCGCCGCCACACTTCGGCAGGCGCAGCGCGTCGGCCACCTGGGCCTCACCCTCGCTGCCCGCCGGCAAGGTCGTCAGCGCTGCGGCGCGGATGCTGGCTACGGGCTGCCAGTCGGCGGCAGCCGCCCACGGCGAGGCCAGGGCAAGCGCGATGGCCAATAGAGATGTGACCCGGCGCATGGCGCCTCCTGTCGATGGGACCTGGCCCAGCTGCGTGCAAGGGGCGTGCCAGAGACCACGTCTCGGGATGGCGATGTGTAGAGTCGACTGTTAGTCGACTCTCGCGCGAAGCGCGGGATTTCCCGCGATCGGATAAGAGCAGTCGACCGCGAAGAGCAGTCTGCTAGAAGAGCAGTCGACTAACTGTGTAAACCCACCACGTTGTTCAGCAGGACTCTGGAAATAGGTGGCTGGCCACCGATCCCCATGTGAGGGCGGTGCCAGTTGTAGTGGTGCAGCCATTGGGTCAGCACGGAATTGCGCTGGT